>CAYWOV010000094.1:0-8129 GCA_964459965.1 uncultured Planctomycetaceae bacterium
GCTTCGAATCGGGATCGGACGCACGCGAGGCGGCGCCCGCAGCGAAACCGAAGGCAAGCGAGACCGACCCATTGAGCCATAAGAACAACCTTGAAATCGACGTCGTGAAATACGCGGCCGATTTGAATTCGCGCGTTAGTCGCGACAAGGCGCGACACACGATGGACGAAGCGCTTGCCCAATTGCACAAAGGTGTACCGTTCGAGGCCGTCGCCAAGAAATTTTCAACCGATTCCCACGCGGACCAGGGCGGCTGGCAGCCGCGAGTCAGGCCGGAAAGCCTGGCCGACGAAAAAACGGCCGCGGCCCTTCGGCAACTTCCGGAAGGAACGACGAGCGGGGTGATCGAAACCGACCATGCGTTCCGCGTCGTCCGCGTCGCCAGCCGCACGCCGGCCGGCCGCAAGCCGTTCGAGGAAGTCGAGAAATCGATCCGCGAGCACTTTCGGCACGAATTACAAACCAAGGCACTCGAAGAACTCTACTCGCGAACAGCGATCGAATCGCCGTACATCGACGACGTGTCTTCGATCTCGCATCCCCTTGCGGCCTGTCCTTCGCCAAAGGCAAAGAACGACGCGTTCGCGCCGTAGAGGTTGGGAATTCAGTACGCGGCCAATTCGAATCCCGCCTGCCTTGCCGTTTGTTTCCAACGCCCGCCCAAGAGTTCCCCGATCTTCCCGGCCCAAGGGGCCATTCGTTCGAATAGCCTAGCCAGGCGGGCTAGGACGTGGGCAATTCGAATTGTCCCAAGGCCCAACGGGCCGACCGTTCGCATCATGATGCACCCAGTTCGGTCAGTGCGTGCCACTGTGCCGCAATCACGGCGCCGATTTCGATGAGCGCTGCGTGTGGGATTGAAATCGAATGGTCGGCCCGTTGGGCCTTTGAATGCGGGGACGGGCCAGTACCTAGCCCGTTTGGCTAGGCTATTCGAACGAATGGCCCCTTGGGCCGGTTGAGTGCCATGATCGAGCGTCTTCGCAATCTCCCGCGACAGAACGTCACTTTTGCCTCCCCCGGAGAGCTAAGAACTTACACGACAGGGCGGACTTCCCATGTTCCTCGACCCGAGCCAATTTGAGTTCGTCAGCGCGCTTGAAGCCCAGTGGAGGCTGATCCGCGACGAGTATCTGGCCCTTCCGAGCAAACTCTTTGACCCTTGGGTCCAGCGAGACATGCACGGCGGCGGTTGGACCGTGTTCGGCCTGTTTGCGTTGGGCGGCGAGCGTCTACCGATTGCACCTGGCTCTCGACGTTCCACCAGGCTGCCGCCTGCGAGTTGCCGGGGAGACGCGCACCTGGCAGGAGGGTCGGTGCTTGATCTTCGACGACACGGTCGAACATGAGGCGTGGAACGACTCGGATCGGCCGCGCGGCGTGTTGTTGCTGGACTTCCTCCGCCCGGGCGTCACCGGCTCGGTCGCCGATCACGTGCCCGAAGAGGTCCAACGGTACGTCGCCGAATTATTTGCGGCGAAGGCGGCGAGGCACGGCGAATAAGGCGTTCCAGCGGACCGATTGTCCACTCATTTCGTGGGCAGCCGCCCGGTCTCCTTGCCGTTTTCGTCTAAAATCTTTACCTCGGGCTTGTTGTTCTCATCGACCGTCGACTTTGTAGGTCGAACCCGGTTCGTTCGCCAGGCGGTACTTGAGCACAAAAGCGGCGATTCCCTGTTCGTTGAGCCAGCGGGCCACGTCGTAACCTTCGTGATCGATCGACAAGAAACGATGTCCGCCCGCCCGGGCAGACGATAAGTGCCGCGCGCCGTTGGACTTGTCTTTGGTCTCACGGTTGGTTGCGAAGGCTGGCTTGATACTCCACGATCGCCCGCAGCTGGTTGAGGGCGTCGGGAGTTGCGGGATAGATCAGGTGGGCCCCGTTGGAATAGGGCGCTTCCGTGACACGCAGCGCCTCGTCCGGACGGGAAAGCGGAATCACATACGTGACTCCTGCGCGAGCGCCGGCGGCCACAAGGTTCTCCACCGTGATTGTGCCGGAAAGCGCCTGCTTCTTCCATTCGCGTTCGACGGTCACCCGTCCGCTTGCCGGATCGCCGCTGACGGTACCCGTTACGACGAAAGGCGACGCGAGGATCTGCTCGCGATTGAGCATGACTGGATTGGCCGTGAAATGGGCCAACAGGCCGAGAGTCACCATCCAGGCGGCGGCCAGCACGGCGGCTGCGATGAGGAAAACCCGGGAACGGCGCGCCGATATTTGAGTCGGCGGCGTCGCCGAGGGCGCTGGGGCGCCGGAGTTCCCGCCAGGGGCAGCCAGAGTTTTCTTGGAAGACGATACCTCGGAAGGCACTGGCGGGCTCGAGCCAGCGCCAGGGGCACCCGCCGGGGCGCGTTTCGTCACTTGCTGAAGGCCCGTTTGACCTCGACGCGATAGCTGCGGTCGAAAACATCCGCAAAATCGTACACGTCGAAAAAGTCGCTGAGCTGGTCGCGGTCGGTCTTGCTCATTTCGCCGCGATCGACGAGTTCAAACACGATATTGCCGAAGTCGTCGGTCGACCGGATTCCCCACAGGCGGAAAACGGTTTGCGTCATCAGTCCAAATTGGCTCAGAGCGAAAGCGCGGATTCCGTCGAGCAGCTCGACGCCGGAAATGTGGGCGTCCTCGTTCTCGGCCGCCGGAGTGACGGGACGGTTGAGACACTGCTGGGTGAATCGCAAGGCCGCATAGACAAACTGGTAGGCATTGGGGTGGTATCGAACATCCCGTTCGATGGCCCGGCTCGTCGTGCTCATTGATTCGCGCCTCGCTTCCTCAATCTGCTTGCAGTCTTGTGCCCTTTCGCTTCGCCGAACAAGACGCCGGAACAACAGGCGGGTTAATCAGCCCGGCGGCTCGTACAAGGGGGTCTGCCATCCCGGCGGCCCCGCGGCTCCTCAAACTGGAACAAACAAACTGCCGCTGAAAAAATGGGGACTCACTCACAATAGCAATTTGAGCGAGGAATGCACAATCCGAATCCGGCCTCAATTCCGGTCGGGATCCGGGTGACCCGGCGGCGTTCGCTCGGGTGGGACTCGTTTCGGCGGCTGTTCGGATGAGTTGCCTCCCTGCTTGGGTCCCGACTTAATGACAGTCAGGATGTCTCGCTCCTCCGTGAGGACGTCCCGGGAGCCTTCATAACGAACGAGCACCTTGCGTGCAAGGATCTCTTGGGCGATGACTTTCCCCTGCCCAACCCGCGTCATCACGCTGACGCCGACTTTGGGAAGGTCCCGCCGGTACTCTTCGTAGGTGTCGTATTCGTACCGCAGGCAGCATTTGAGCCGGCCGCAACGTCCGGAAATCTTTGCCGGATCGAGAGTTGCCTTTTGGATTTTGGCCATCTTCATCGAGACGGGGGGCATCTCCCGCAGATGCGTGTTACAGCACACCGGCTTGCCGCAGTCGCCGTAATCGGCCAGGAGCTTGGCCTCGTCGCGGACACCGATTTGCCGCATTTCGATTCGCGTTTTGTAGCGCTTGGCCAGCGCCTTCACGAGCTCGCGGAAATCGACCCGCTGCTCGGCCAGATAGTAAAAAATCAGTCGCTCGCCGCCGAAGAGGTGCTCAACGTCGACGAGTTGCATCATTAGCCTGTGTTCGGCGATCATGTCGCGGCAGCCGACAAACTCATCCCGCTCGCCCTGCCACATCGCGTCCCGCTGGCGAGCGTCGTCGTCGTTAGCAAGACGCAGGATCTTGCCGATGCTCTCCTGGCTCTCCAGATAGGAAGCGGTTCGTTCCGTCGCGGGACAAAGGACCTCGCCCCATTCGACGCCGCGGCTGGTCCTGGCAATGACGGCCGTGTTGCGTCCGAGCTTTTGCGGTCCCTTGGCCCAGAACTCACCCACGATCCGCATTAAACCGTACCGCACGACGTATCGGTCGCCCGTCCGTTCGGCCGGAAAGCGGCCCGAGTCCTCATTTTGCAGGTCCGGACTCGACATAGCGGATCTCATCGGAACGTTGAATCGATCAACACAGAACGGCCGTGCTCTAGTCTGTGTTAAGCGGCCGGGTGCTCGGTGTCAAATCAGGAGTGGTTTTGCGTCCGAGCTCTTCGGGCGACTCGACGACAAGTTCCTCCGTCATGCGTTAAAATCACGAACGCGGAAAAAAGACAAAGATCGCCCCGATCCAACCAAGGATTAATGTGCGTTGATGGGATTGTTCCGATGTCCGGCGAGGCCGCGGTTTTTCGTAACTCTTTCGCTATTTCTTGGCCCGGCAGTGCTGGCGATCTCCTTTTCCAGAACGGCGTACGGAGAAGAATGGACCCAGTTTCGAGGACCCAACGGCCAAGGACGCTCGGCACAAACGGGGCTGCCCGTCAAATGGAGCGAAGAGACCGGCGTCGTCTGGAAGGTGGCCGTCGAAGGGCTCGGTTGGTCCTCGCCGGTCATTGAGGACAAGCGGGTCTGGATTACGACGGCGACCGGACAGGGACATTCGCTACGCGCAGTATCCGCGCGGCTCGATACGGGAAAAATCGAGCGCGATGTGGAGGTTTTCGCTCCCGCCAACCCCGTCCGCGTCAATCCCAAGAACTCGCACGCATCCCCAAGCCCTGTCGTCGAGCACGGCCGCGTTTACGTTCATTACGGTTCGATGGGGACAGCCTGCCTGGCGGCCGAGACGGGCAAGGTCCTGTGGCGAAACGAAGACCTCGTCATCGACCACAAGGAGGGGCCGGGCAGTTCGCCGATTCTCTTCGGGAACTTGCTCATCGTGAATTGCGATGGGCAGGACCGGCAGTTCATCGCGGCCCTCGCCAAAGAGACAGGCAAAGCCGTTTGGAAGTCGACGCGATCGGTGCCATATCAGGTGGATCCTGATCTCCGCAAAGCCTATTCGACACCCGCCTTGATTGACGTTGGCGGAACGCCCGAACTTGTCAGCACGGGAGCCAACCAGTGCAACGTGCTCGACCCGCGGACGGGCCGTGAAATTTGGCGGGTGCAGTACAACGGCTTTTCCAATATCCCGGTCCCGCTGATCGACCGCGACCGTGTATTTATCGTGACCGATTTTATTCGTCCGCAACTTTGGGCGATCCGAGCGGACGGCCACGGAGACGTCACCCACACGCACGTCGCTTGGAAGTTGACCCGCCAGGTCGGATCGAGCCCGACCCCGGTGCTGTTTAGGGGACGGATTTATCTGGTGAGCGATCAAGGCGTGGCAACCTGCGTGACCGCCGATTCGGGAAAGGTGATCTGGCAACACCGTATTGGCGGCACGTTTTCGGCCTCGGTGGTCGCGCTGGGCGAACACATTTATTTCTCCAGCGAGCAAGGAAAAGTCACCGTCATCCGACCGGCGGATGAGTATCAAGTCGTGGCCACGAACGAGCTGGACGGCCGGATTTTTGCCACGCCAGTTGTCGCCGGGCGGACCCTCATTCTGCGGACCGATACGCACCTGTATCGCGTCGAAGCCTCTTCGGCGACGGCGTCCAACCGCGGAATCGACAAGTCGCCAAACGCGACTTCTCGCGCGAACTGAACTGGTCAAGTCCGGTAACGTCGGCTAGATTCCGCCGCCGAGATGAACCGGCGAACTTGCGCGGGTCGCGTTCATCAACTCGAACGCCGAATGCCCTAGGGACGGTTGAGGCTATGCGAATCCAGGAACTCGTGGCGTATCACGTCCTAATTCCGCTACGAGGCAAAGTTAAGCACGCCTCGCACACGCGGTCCGACACGGATTCGATTGTGGTTTGTTGCCGGCTCGACGACGGGATCGAGGGCTGGGGCGAAGGGCTGCCCCGTGAATACGTGACGGGCGAGACGATCGACACGGTCGTCGAACAATTCCGCTCGGCCGATTGGCGACGGCAGCTTGGCGAAGCGTTCTCTGACGTCCCCGGCGCGCTGGCCTTGTGCGAACGAATCCGGGTGGCGGACCGCGTTCCCGAAGGAAAACGCGACTCATTCGGGCATTCGCTCCGCTGCGCCGTTGAAATTGCTGTCCTCGACGCGGCCACTCGGGCCTGCCAGCGGCCCTTTTCGGATGTCACGTCCCTCGTAGCCCAAGCGGCCGGGGTTCGCGGATCGTCGGACCGGGTTCAATACAGCGCGGCCATCACTTCTTTAGGGGCGCTTGGCGAGGTCATCCGCGCAATCAAGGTCAAGCTCTACGCGTTTTGTCAGGGCAAGATGAAAGTCGGCGTCGACGGAGTCGACGACCGCGCGGCTGTCGGCCGCATTCGCCGGATTTTGGGAACGCGATTTGACCTGCGGATCGACGCCAACGAGGCTTGGCGATGCCGTGATCTCGAAGCACGCCTCGCGCCCCTGTTGCCGCTGGGCATTTCGTCCTTGGAGCAACCCGTGCCGCACTCGGACGTCGAGGGCCTGACGGCGCTGCGCGGCCGTGTGGGCGTTCCGTTGATGCTCGACGAATCCCTGTGTAGCGTTTCGGACGCCGAGCGAGCCATCGAAAAAGGGACATGCGACCTGTTCAATATCCGACTTTCCAAATGCGGCGGTTTCGTCCCGTCCCTACGGATTGCCGCGACCGCCCATCGCGCGGGGCTTGGCTATCAACTGGGCTGCCAGGTCGGCGAGACGGGAATTCTGTCGGCGGCCGGGCGACATTTCGCAACTTCGGTGGCCGGGATCCGTTATCTCGAAGGCAGCTTCGACCGATTCCTTGTGGCAGAGCGTTTGACCGTCGACGATCTGACGTTTCGCCGGGGCGGCTGGGCTCCCGCGCTACGCGGTCCGGGCTTGGGAATTCAGATCGACCGCTCGGCCCTCAATCGCGTCACTGTGGCGACGGACCGCCGCAAAGTGGCATGAGGCACAGCGTGAGGGTCGCTAGTGCGCGTGCCCGCCGCCGTGAGGTGCCGGCTCCGCCGTCGGCTCGTCGAAATTGCAGAGTGTGCCGCAGGCCCCGGAAAGCTGGACAGAACCGCATAAAAACATGATGCAGATCAGCGTCGTCACGAAAACCGTCTTGCCGACGAAATTTCCCAGCGTCAGGCCGAGCAGATGATGCGATCCGCTGGGGGGTGGTGCAACTGTTCCCCACACCAGCACGGCTACAACGCCAATCAGCGCCAGGCCGATCCAGCCCCCTTGTAAGAAGACGACGCGCAGCTTGGTCCAGTTGACGGCGAGCGACCAAAACGCGATCCAGATGACCAGCGGAAGGAACGGAAGCAGCACTCGTCCCAGGGCGACAATCAAGCCGCCCAGTGCGGTCAACAGTTGGATAATGCTCTGGTCCAGGGCGGGCATGGCGTCAATCCTCAATGAAAAGATGCAGGACGGTCTACCAAAAAGAGAGCCGCTTTGCCAGTCGCCGCGGTTTGCCAGTCGCCACAGTCGCCCCACGTTGGTTATGCTTTGACGGAACTCTTCCGCGACGGGCGCCCGTTGCCAAAAGCCGTTCTGCTGATGCATAACCGATGAGAGCGCGAAATGACGGAGCTAGGACAGCTCGCAGGGATGCAGAGCCAAACAGCCATCGACGCCATCCTGGCCGACCTGAATCTCGAACAGCGGACGGCAGCCCGCCACGGGCGCGGGCCGCTGCTAATTGTCGCAGGTGCCGGAACCGGGAAGACGGCGACCCTGGTGCATCGCGTGGCAATCCTGATCGCGGGCGGCGTCGACCCGGGACGGATCCTGCTTTTGACGTTTACGCGGCGGGCGGCGGCGGAAATGCTTCGCCGCGTCGACCACATTCTGGGCGGTAACGCGGCGGCCAGCACAAACGGCCGCCTGGGTGCCGCGGCACGACGCATTTGGGGCGGAACCTTTCATGCCGTCGCCACGCGGCTTTTGCGGCTCCATGGACGTTCGGTTGGACTTCCCACGGAATTCACGATTCTTGATCGAGGCGATTCCGAGGACTTGATGCAGGCCCTGCGCGCCGAGCTGGAACTTTCCGATTCGGAGACGCGGTTTCCGCTCAAGGGAACATGCCTCGATATCTATAGCCGCTGCGTCAACTGCCGGCATCCCTTGGCGCAAATTGTCGCCGAGGCATTTCCTTGGTGCGGCCAACACGTCGATGCTCTCAAGACACTCTTCGAGGGCTACGTTGACCGCAAAGAGGCCCAGGCCGTCCTCGATTACGATGATTTGCTCCTCTTTTGGCATGCGCTCTTGGC
>CAYWOV010000095.1:0-5456 GCA_964459965.1 uncultured Planctomycetaceae bacterium
CGTCTCGCGCGCGAACTTCCCAATCAATCAACGGTTCGGAGGGCACATCGCTCATTGGGCCAATCCTCGGCGCGCCCGCGATTCAAAATTAAGCTTACTTTCCCCATCCGTTCCAAGTGTATCGCGCCACATTGTGGATCGTTACCTTTTTTTCGGAAAGATTTCAAAAATCGACGTCGAGATGCCAACGCACCTCGTCGTCGGCTGCCCGGTGAAGAACGGTCCGGAACTCCTGCAGCTCACGTACGATGTCGACTGCCTGCGGTGGCGAGTTCGGCATGTGTTCAAAATGATCGAGTAGGGCCTCGACAGTTTTTAGCCCGTCAGCGGCGGCAAACCACGTTTCAGGTGGAATCTCAAAGTCGTCCATTTCGACGCCTTCGCCTTCAAGGAAACTCGCCGTCTCTTCCGCATCTTGACTGAAGTATTGCATTAGCGGCGTGACCTTGAGCTTAGCCGCTGCCGCGTCCAACTCGTCCGATGCGTCCGCAAGAACCTTGCCGTTAACGAACGGATCGAACCCCGGGATTTCCTGCTCCAACGCGATGAATAATGCTGAACCCATGTCGCACCCACTTCCAATCGGAATGTCGCTCGTGCTTCAGCTTTCTAATCCCTTTAAATCAAGCCAATTGTCGCCGGCGGCCAGATCGACGAGGAGAGGTACGTCGACTTTGAGGGCGTGCTCCATTTCGTCGCGGACGATTTTCGCCAGCTTGTCCACGTGATCGGCCGGGACGTCGAAGACGAGTTCGTCGTGGATTTGCAGGAGCATCTTGGCGGGGGACCTTTCGCGGGCTAGGCGGGCCGCGAGGTTGAGCATGGCCTTTTTGATCAGGTCGGCCGCCGAGCCTTGGATCACCGAGTTGATGGCCGTGCGTTCGGCCAGGTTGCGTTGGCGGTAGGGGCCTGCGTCGTGAATCGCGTCGGCGCGGATGCCGTCGATGGGGCGGCGTCGGCCGAGGATCGTGCGGGCGTACCCTGTCCTGGCCGACTCGACGAGGATCGATGTGAGATACTCGTCGACTCCCGAGTAGCGGGCGAAATAGCTTTCGATGAAGCGGGCCGCTTCGGCTTGCGGGATGCCCAGGACGGCGGCCAGGCCGAACGGGCTTTGGCCGTAGATCACGCCGAAGTTGACCGCCTTGGCGATCCGCCGCATGTCGGAGCCGACGGCCGACTCGGCGATGCCGAAGATTTCCGAGGCGACGGCCGTGTGAATGTCGGTCCCGTCACGGAAGGCGGCCTGCAGGGCCGGGTCCTGGCTGAAGTGCGCCAGCATCCGCAGCTCGATTTGCGAATAGTCGGCGCACAGCAGTTTGCCCCCCTCCGAAGCGAGAAACGCGCGGCGGACGCGGCGGCCTTCCTCGGTGCGGATGGGAATGTTTTGCAGGTTGGGGTCGCTCGAGCTGAGGCGGCCCGTCGCCGCCACGACCTGGTTGAACGAGCAGTGGATGCGGCCCGTCGCCGGGTTCACCATCGTCGGCAGGGCGTCGAGGTAGGTGCCTTTGAGTTTCGAAAGCTGGCGGTGCTCGATGATGCGAGCCGGCAACGGGTGCAGGGGAGCGAGCCGCTCGAGCACGTCCTGATCGGTGCTCGGGCCGGTCTTGGTCCGCTTGAGCACGGGCAGCTTAAACTGCTCGAACAGGATGCGGCGAAGCTGCAAGGGCGAATCGATATTGAATTCACAGCCCGCCTCGCCATGAATTTCGCCCACGAGAGCGGTGAGCCGTTCAGAAAGTTTTTCGCTTTGGCGTTTGAGTTCGTCTGAGTCGACGCGGATGCCGGCCGCTTCCATGTCGGCGAGCACTCGGATCAACGGGCGCTCGAGATCCCAATAGAGATCCCACAGTCCTTCGGTTTTGAGTTCGCGATCGACATGTTCGGCCAGCTCGAAGGTGACTTGGGCGTCTTCAGCGGCGTACTCGGCCGCCTTGGCGATGTCGACCTCGAACATCTTGATTTGCTTCTGCCCGGTGCCGATGAGCGCACTAATGGGGATCATCGGGTGCTGCAAGTATTTTTGGGCCAGCGTGTCGAGACCGTGCGTGCGGGCGCCAGCGTCGAGCAGATAATCGCCGACCATCGGATCGAGCCCGAGGCCGCCGAGCGTCACGCCCGCCTTGCGAAGCACGAGCATGTCGTACTTGATGTTCTGGTTGACGATCTCGGCGTCGGGGTTTTCCAAAATCGGCTTGAGACGATTGACGACGCGCGCGGGATCCAAAGTCTGCTGGCCGGCGGGTCCGCGGACGGGCAGATAATAGCCCATTCGCGCTTGCCAACTAAACGCCCAGCCGACGATCTGGGCACTGACGGCATCGAGGCTGGTCGTCTCCAAGTCGACGCAGAATTTCCTGTGCTGCAGGAGTTCGGCGGCGAACTGCTCGAACGCTTCTTCGGTATCGACGAGCTGGTAGACGCGACGGGAGGAGGGGGAGAGGGCAGAGGGAAGAGGGAAGAGGGAGGAGTCAGAATCGCGACTCTTCGAGTCGTTTTGGCTTTCTCTTTGCCCGCTGCCCTCTGCCCGCTGCCCTTCCTCTTCTTCCGTCGCTTCGTCCGCTTCGTCGAACAACGTTGCCGCGTCGGATTCGGATTCGCGGAGCGGCGACTTGGCCGCGGGTTGTTCCGGGATGAGCGGTTGGGCGCGCATCTCGGCGGCGAAGCGGCCGAAGCCCAGTTCGGTGAAGAGGGTCAGCAGTCGCGGGCGGTCCGGCTCTTTTACGCGGGCCGCTTCCCAGTCGACTTCGATGGGCAGATTCGCGTTGAGTTCGACGAGCACGCGGCTGAGCCTGGCTTGGTCGGCGAAGTTTTTGAGATTTTCCCGCAACTTGGGGCCGCCGGTGGCTGTGTCGGCGTTGGCTAGGATGTTTTCGAGCGTGCCGAACTGGGCGATCAAAGCCGACGCTTTTTTCGGTCCGATGAGCGGAACGCCCGGCACGTTGTCGACGCTGTCGCCGACGAGGGCTTGAAAGTCGACCACCTGGTCGGGGCGAACTCCCCATTCCTGCTTCAGGGCCTCTTCGTCGTAAATCGTGTTCTTGCGGATGTTGTAGATCTGGACGTGCGGGCCGATGAGCTGGCGACAGTCTTTGTCGGCCGTGACGATGCGGACTTCCATGCCCCGCTCGGCCGCCTGGCGGGCGAGGGTAGCGATGACGTCATCGGCCTCCCAGGACGGATAAGAAATGGCCGGCGTGCCGAAAGCGTCGACCACCTGCAGCAGCACGGGGATCTGCGGAGCCAGGTCGACCGGGATCTCGGAGCGGTTGGCCTTATATTCGGTATAAGTGTCGTTTCGGGAACCCGGTCCGGACGAATCGACCGCACAAATGACGTGCGTGGCTTTTTTCTGCGTCCGGATCAGTTGCAGGTCGCGGGTGAAGCCAAAGACGGCATTTGTCGGCTGTCCGCTGGGCCCAGTCATCTCGGCAATTGCGTGAAAGACCTGGAACATCAGGGAAAACGTATCGATGATGTAGACCAGCTCATTCATGCGAAACTGCTTGACTTGCCCTTTCTCACCCGTACACTCGTAGGATAGGGGTTCGGCTCTACGAATTCACGCTCATGTGCCGGCAACTCTCGCTGCCGCTTGCCCTTTGAAAACGCAGGGCAAGCTGCCAGCTTGCCAAAATTCCAGTATCAGTACACGACGGGCCATGTCGGACAGGCCGTCCGCTTGTCTGACGCAGTTCGCATGCTAGCCGCATACAAGATGACAAATTGCAAGCTGGCAGCTTGCACTAAGGAAAACCTCGGCCTTTCTGCTCCGGAGTAAGCGTCCATGGCGACTGCCAACAAGTCGACCGGCCTTCAGATCGCATTAGTCTTCACCGTCATGGCCACAATCATCGCGTTGGTTGTTGCTTTTCTGCAGTATCGGCACGCGAGTGAGTCGGAGGTCCAACTGGCCGCCGACAAAACGGAACGCACCAAAGCT
Source organism: uncultured Planctomycetaceae bacterium (assembly GCA_964459965.1). Taxonomy (GTDB): domain Bacteria; phylum Planctomycetota; class Planctomycetia; order Planctomycetales; family Planctomycetaceae; genus DASPSM01. The sequence goes on from CAYWOV010000095.1 coordinate 3,944, forward strand.
GAGAGCGACTTCCGCACCGCCACGGCCGACTTGCAAACGCTGAAGGAATTGCTTGGCTTTCCCACGGCCGAGGTCGGCAAAGCGCAGCAGGAAGGCGACAGCACCGTCGTCGGCCAGACCCGAAAGATGATGGCCGAAGTGACACCCGGCGAAACGGCTCCGACCGTCGACGCGACGCTGCATGCGGCCAGCGCGGCCCTCACGCAATTGCGGAGCGAACTCGACGGCAAGAACTCCAGCAACCTGAAGCTCACAGATCGGATCGCCTCGCTGCAGACCGAATACCAGAAACTCGTCGATCGCCACGATGAGGCTCGCAAGAGCGCCGAGGTCGACCGCAATGCCGCGCAGCAGAGCAAGGAGGACGCTGTCAAAGAAAAAGAGAAGGAACTCGTCGCCCGCGAAGAGAGACTTCAGGCGCTTCAAGCCACTCTGCAGCAAAAAGAACAGGAATTTGCGCAATTCAAAGAAGTGAGCACCAAAAGAACCGCCGGGTTGGAGGTAATCAACAGGGACCTGCGCAAGGAAAGCGATCAGGCCAAGAAAGTTTCGTTTGAAGTGCCCAGCGGGGCGATTCAACTTGTCGACGCGGACACGAGCCTCGTCTGGATCAACCGCGGTTCGGCCGACTCGCTGCGGAAGGGAACGACATTCAGCGTGTACAAGCAAATCAACAAAGGCGTGGCCCGCGGTGTGCAGGATATCAAAGGGTCGATCGAAGTGACCCGCATCGTTGGCCCGCATCAGTCCGAAGCGCGGATCACGAAGGCGAAGATCGAAGAGCCGATGGTTGCCGGCGACCCGATCTATACTCCGCTGTGGCGAGCTGGCATGAAGGAGAAGTTTGCATTCGTCGGTCTGATCGACCTCGATCACGACGGAGTCAGCGATCGCGACGTGCTGCATGAACTGGTCGAAACGGCCGACGGCGAAATCGTGGACGAAGTCGACGATCAGGGTCAGCGTCATCCGGCCAATGGAAATATTACGGTTGCCACGAAATTCCTCGTCATGGGCAAGATCCCCGATTTCACGGAGGCCAAGCCCAACGAGGCCGAAGCCTTCAAGCGAATCGCCGAACAGAAGTCGAAAATGGTGAACGAGGCCGCCGAGAATGGCGTGCGCGTCGTGTCGATGGAAGACTTCCTCAACTACATCGGCTACGACCCGGGCCGCCGCATTTGGCGTCCGGGCGTGACCGAGAAGTGGAACCTGCGTTCGGGCGGTGAAGGCACAGCCGCTCGCCCGGACCGCGCGAAACGTCCGGAATCGGGCGGAAGGACCTCGGGCGTCTTCAACAAGAACGAGGGCCAAAAGATGCGCGAATCGAGCGGAGTCCGCACGCCGGCGAACCAGTAGTATGGACGAGGCGGCCGGTGTTGGGGTCCTCCACGAACTTGAGCGAGTGATTCGCGTTGCACGTCCACTGCGGGGCAAAACCACGCATCCGTGTTGCGCCGCGGGAATGGCGCGACTGTAATCCAGCCTTATCTCTTTAGTGCCACGTTGCTTA
>CAYWOV010000095.1:5556-8097 GCA_964459965.1 uncultured Planctomycetaceae bacterium
CGCGGGAATGGCGCGACTGTAATCCAGCCTTATCTCTTTAGTGCCACGTTGCTTACAACGAGACGTCGGGGTCGTTTCGCGCGCGCACTCACCTTGACCCCTTTCAGGTCCCGGATATACTCCGCGACGCTTTTTCGGCGATGCACTTCCGGACATGCCGCGAACAGGGGTTAGGGAACCGGGGACAAGAATTCCAGGCACGAGCACTCCGCGATTCGCGGATTGGAAGCCTTTTCCGGCCGACCCGTGGCCCACGACCGCTGTTCCCTGCTCTCTAAGCACGTGCCATGACGTTGATTCTGGATTCGATGACGTTCGCCTGCGTTGCGCTGGCATTCGGCACGAGCTTTTGCCTAACCGCCGTCGCCCGCATCGTCGCGCGGCGAACCGGCATGCTCGACCGGCCTGATGGTCGGCGAAAGTCGCAGGCCGAGCCGGTGCCTCTGTTGGGCGGCGTCGCCGTTTATTTGTCGCTGCTGATCACGATTTCGATTGCCCGTTGGGGCTTTCATTGGGATTGGCTCGCCGCGGATGACCGATTCGTCGTTCTGCTTCTCGTGTCGGGCGGGCTGTTTTGTGCCGTCGGACTTTGGGACGACCGCGTCGGGCTGCGACCGCGGACCAAGCTGCTGTGCCAGATCCTGGCTTGCCTGCCGTTTGTGTTGTGGGGCCGGTCGGTCGATTCGATTCATGTCTTCGATGCGCACATCGAAATGGGCTTTCTGGGCGCGGTCTTCACTGTCTTCTGGCTCGTCGCCTGCTCGAATGTGATCAATCTGGTCGACGGTCTCGACGGCCTGGCCGGCACGATCGGCTTGATTTGCTGTGTTGCGGTGGCCGTGCTCTCGAACATGCAGGGCTTCAATGGGCCGCTCGCGGTTGGGTTGGTGGGGGCGGGCACTTTGTGCGGATTCCTGCTGCACAACTGGCCGCCGGCGAGCATCTATCTAGGCGATTCGGGCAGCCTGATGATCGGCTTTGTGATTGGAGCGCTCGCCATCGAGTCGTCGATCAAGAAGGCGACCGGTTTCGCACTGGCTATTCCGCTCGTTTTGGTGAGCGTTCCCGTGTTCGACACGTGCATGGCCATCCTCCGCCGCAAGCTGAACGGCAGAGCAATCGGTGAGGGGGACCGCGGGCACATCCACCATTACCTTCAGGACCGGGGCCTCTCGCGGACCAAGTCGTTGCTGGTGATCGCCGCCTTGTGCGTGGTGATGGCCGGAGTCACGCTGGTCTCGGCCTATTTTCAGAACGACAAGCTGGCCCTCGGTCTGTGCGTAGCCCTGTTGGCGCTGCTGATCGTGGGCCGCGTTTTCGGCTATGACGAAACGGTCCTCTTCTTCCGCTACATTCAGGCGATGAGCACGTTGTTGGCGGCCACATCGGGCCTGTTGCGGACGCAGCTGGCCGTCGACCGCATGGCTCGCGCGAAGGGGGTCGGCCCCTTCGATCATTGGCACGATCTGACCGAACGCGTCGAAGCGATGGGTGGCCTCTCGCTCGAATTTGTTTGCCGGCACGAAACGGCCGGCGAACTGTGCCACCTCAATTGGTCGAACCCCCGCGACAGCCAAGCAGACGACGCTCAGGCCGATGATGGCGCGGCTTGGCAATTCCAATACACGCTGCCCGGTAACGACGGCATTCAGGCGATCGTTTCTTCGCAGGGCCGGCTGCGCGAGCACCTGCGCGGCCAGCGGCTCGTCGATCTCTTTCGCCTGTTCGACACTTTCTGTCGTTCCTGGATGAGTGTTCCGGCGCTCACGCGGACGAGTGACTCGTCCCCGTCGATCATCGCCATTCCCGAACTCGAGCTGCCGGTTTCCGAACCGATCGCGGCCCAGGCGCTCTCTTTCACAGCATCGGCCTCGCAATCCCGTGCGGCATGAATGCACGATTGCCGCCAGCCGTGCAGTAACCTAAGCTTCAGACCGTTTGGCGTTTGAAAGCTGGCGTCCGCAGTCGCAATTCGTACGACGCCGGACTCCAGACGCCGAACGCCAGACGGATGAGGCATGGCGCAAATCCTCGTAACGGGGGCGGCAGGGTTTATCGGCTACCATGTGAGCCGGCAACTTTTGGCGCGCGGCGACACCGTTTTCGGGATCGACAGTCTTAACGACTACTACAACGTCAAACTCAAGCGCGACCGGCTGGCCCAGTTGACGCGGGAATCCAGCTTTGCGTTTCGGCAGGTGGACATAGGCGACCGGGCCGCGACGGCGGAAGTCTTCACTGCCGGCAAAGTTGACCTCGTGATCCATCTTGCCGCTCAGGCCGGCGTGCGGTATTCGCTCACCAATCCGGCCGCGTACGTTGAGAGCAACCTGGTGGGTTTCGCCAATGTCCTCGAGGGTTGCCGCCATACGGGCGTCAAACACCTTGTGTATGCGTCGTCGAGTTCAGTTTATGGGGCGAACACAAAGCTTCCTTTCGCGATCGACGACCCGGTCGACCATCCGCTGAGCCTGTACGCGGCGACGAAAAAGGCCAACGAGTTAATGGCCCACTCGTATAGCCATCTCTACGGCTTGCCCA
>CAYWOV010000096.1:0-8083 GCA_964459965.1 uncultured Planctomycetaceae bacterium
CCCTCGACGTCAATCTCCAGCAAAGCCCAGCCGCCAGCCTTCTCTGCCCGTTCCAGCTCCGCCTTTAAGGTACCATACCAGGAGCCGGAACCGAAGACCTCGGCGTATTCCAGGAACTCGCCGGCCTGTCGTTTGCGCTCGAATTCGGCCGGCGAGAGGAAATAATAATCCTCGCCGTCTTTCTCCCCCGCGCGCGGTTTTCGCGTGGTTGCTGAGATGGCTTTGACCAGCTTGACAGGTGCCAATGTCACCAATCGATGGACGATCGTTGACTTGCCAGAGCCGCTCGGCCCGGACAAGACGACAATCCGATGCTGCTTGCTCCCCTGCCCGTCCGGCTCGGTCACATCGCTACCTCAATCAGCAGGGAGTAGGGGTTAGGGATTAGCAAAACCAGAACGCGCAGCATTTCCGCACTTTGACTTTTCCCTGGCCCCTAATCCCTGCCTCCTAGCCCCTATTCAACGTTCTGCAGCACTTCCCGCATTCGCTCGACGGCCGCTTTGATCTCGACGACCGCGTGGGCGACCTCTGAGTTATTCGCCTTGGACCCGATGGTGTTCACTTCGCGAACCATTTCCTGTGTCAGGAAGTCGAGCTTCCGCCCTGCGGATTGCGGCTGGCGGACGAAGGACTGGAACTGATCCAGATGCGAGCGCAGCCGCAGAATTTCCTCGCAGACATCGCAGCGCTCCGCATAAATGCTGACTTCGCGGATCAGGTCGGCAGGCTCGACAGTCGCCTCGCCGTCCCGGAGCAGTTCGGCAACGCGGTCGTGCAGCTTGTCGCGAAAATCGCGCACGATCTGCGGCGCCATCGCGGCGATTTTTTCCAGTTCCGTCGAGACGATCCGCAGGTTGAGCTGCAGATCCTGCTCCATCGAGGAGCCTTCCGCGGCCCGGAAATCGCGGAACTTGACGAGCGCCTCGCGAAGGCACGATTCGATCAGGGGCCAATCTTCGCGCGGATCGGTGATTGCCGAATCGCCGTCGGCGACGACTCCCGGCAGCCCCAACAGGCTTCCCAGATTGTCAGACGGCTTCAGGCCGAGCGACGACGTCAGCATGCTCAACTGCTGCCAATAGCCCTTTAAGACGACGGCGTCGAGCCTGTAAGGGCTCGAGCCGGCGACACCGTCGACGCGGACGGAGACATTCACGGTGCCGCGAGAAATCGACTCTCGCACGACGCGCTCGATCTCGCCTTCCAGGGATTGGTAGCGCTCGGGCGTTTTGGTGACGAGCTTGAAATAGCGATTGTTGACGGCCCGCACTTCGACCGACATGCTCATGCGGTCGTTCTGACCGCGGGCATCGCCAAAGCCCGTCATGCTCAGTAGCACAAACGTGTTCTTTCTGCTGCGTCGTTGTGCCGGGTTATTTCGCGGGAGCAGTTTGCTTCGTTGCGTCGGTGGCGGGGGGCGTCTTAGCCGGTGGCGGTGTCACCGTGGACGACGATTTGGCGGGAGCCAGCGGAGTCGTACCTTTGGACGGTGTCGTTCCCTTCGTCGCCGCACCGCTCTTCGTCCCCTGATCGCCCGCCTCGAACGGGTCTGGTTTCCCTGCCGGGGCCACTGCCGGCACGAGTCCCGACTCGGGAAGCGCCGCTGATTGGAACCGGCCCTGGCTTTCCTTGGACATGGCGGCGCCTGTGATACCGGCCAACGCAACCCAAATAACGGCGACGACGATCGTGATCCGCGTGAAGACGTCGCCCGCCCGTGTTCCGAAGGCGCTTTGTCCCCCCGTGGCGCCGAACGCACCCGCCAGTCCGCCGCCGCGGCCGCGCTGCAGAAGCACGATGAAGATCAAGAAGACGCTCGCAATCGCAAACAGAATCGAGAAAATCGTGGTCCAAGGATGATTCATTGAAAACCTTCAGCGTAAACCAAAATGGCGCGGAACCTGCAATCTAGCGATGCGGTCCATTCGCGCCGACCAGAGACTCAAAATAGGTTTCTGCTCTCGACTGTCATGGCAACACCGGTAATCGCCGCGAGCGCAACCCAGGCCACCGCGGCCCCGATCGTGACGCGCGTGAAGACGTCGCCCGCCCTCGTTCCGAAGGCGCTTTGTCCCCCCGTGGCGCCGAACGCACCGGCCAGTCCGCCGCCGCGGCCGCGCTGCAGAAGCACGATGAAGATCAAAAAGATGCTCGCAATCGCAAACAGAATGGAAAAAATAGTGGTCCAAGGATGATTCATAGAACACCTTCAGCGTAAACCAACATGACGCGGAACTGGCCCTCTATCGTTGGGACGTTTTTGCGGCCGCGTCGACGATTGCCAGAAATGAATCAGCCTTGAGGCTGGCTCCGCCGACAAGCGCTCCGTCGACATCGGCCTGCGACATCAACTCCAGGGCGTTGTCTGCCTTGACGCTTCCCCCGTAGAGAATCCGCAGAGCCGTACTGCGCCGGGAATTGTAGCGAGTCTCGATCCACTTGCGAAGGTGGAGATGGCTCTCTTGGGCCTGAGCGAGGCTCGCCGTACGACCGGTGCCGATCGCCCAGACCGGCTCGTAAGCCAGCGTCACATGCTCGAGGGCCTCTTCTTTAATCTGAGAGAGCCCGCCTTCCATTTGCGAATTGAGAACGGCCGGGGTTCGGTTGGCCTCCCGCTCGGAAAGCAATTCGCCGACGCAGAGGATTACCTCGAGCCCGCCGGCGATCGCCGCGGCCACTTTGCGGCCGATCGTTTCATCGGTCTCACCAAACACGTGCCGCCGTTCGCTGTGTCCCAGAATCACGTATCGACAGCCGACGTCAACGAGCATCGGGACGGCCACTTCGCCGGTAAATGCCCCCGGCGGCTCGAAATAGACGTCTTGCGCGCCTAGCTCCACGGGGCTTGAACGCAGGGCTTCGCCCACGGGCAAGAGATACGGAAAGGGAGGGCAAACAAGCACTTCGACGTCGCGGCGGTCGGCCGGCACGTGCGCCGCCACGGCCCGTGCCAATTCCACGGCGCCGGCCCGCGTTGTGTTCATCTTCCAGTTGCCGGCTACGAACTTGCGACGAGGCGACCCGGTCATTCCAGCGGCTCGCTGCGGGGATACGAGCCCAGGACCTCCATGCGGACGGCGTTTTGGGCCAAATCCTCGAGTGTTCGCTTCGTGCGCGCCTCGTCGAAGTGTCCCTCAAAATCGATGAAGAACAGGTAACCCGACTCGGGTCCACGCAGCGGAAACGACTCGATCCACGTCAAATTGAGTTTGTTCTTCTTGAACGCCTGCAAGGCGTCCGAAAGCGAGCCGGGCTTGTGCGGGATTTGCAGCAGCACGGCGGTCCGGTCGTGACCGGTGGGACGCGTCTGTTGGTCGCCGATGACCGCGAAACGCGTGACGTTGTTGGCGTTGTCCTCGATGTTCTCGGCGACGATCTGCAGGTCGTATTCCACGGCGGCCTGGCGGCTGGCAACGGCGCCGACGCCCGGCTTGTCGCGGGCCAACTGGGCCGCCGTCGATGTGCTGGTGACTTCGATCAGGCGGGCGTGCGGCATGTTCCGCGACAGCCATTCGCGGCACTGGGAGAGGGCCTGGGGTTTGCTGTAAATTTCGGTAATTTCGCTACGCGGACACTTCGCCGCCAGATTGTGATGAACGGCAATCTGCACTTCGCCGCAAATTCGCAGCGGCAGGCGCGTGAACATGTCCAACGTGTCGACGATGCGACCGTCGGTGCTGTTTTCGATCGGCACCATGCCGAAATCAGCGTGGCCGCGATTGACCTCCTCGAATACCGAGGCGATTGTGCTCACGGGTATGAGATCGGCCGACTCGCCGAACCGCTCGATGGCCGCCAGATGCGTGAAGCTGAACTGCGGACCCAAATAGGCGACGCGCTGCGTCCTGACCTTGTGCCGAGCCGCACTGAGGATTTGCCGGAAGACCCCACGGACCGCCGTCAACGGCAACGGCCCGGGGTTTGCCGCCGACAGTTCTTGCAAGAGAACGTCATCCCCGCGGAGATCGAAAACGGCCATGCTGCGATTCGGCGCCGCTTCAATCAAACGGGTAGTGGCCTCCGCTCGGCGATTAATCAGTTGCAGGATTTGGCGGTCCAACTGACGAAGAGAGGCCTCGGATGCTGTCGCTGGTTTGCGCGCCTCGGTGCTGACTGCGGCCGGTGTTCCCTGGCCATTGCTGGCAGTGGCCGGCTTTTTCACAAGCGTTCGGCTCGGCGGGCGTTTGTTCAGCTTGGCGGGCGGTCGACTCGGACTTCGATTTGATTTGGCGGGCTTGGGCAACCGTTTGGAAGAGACCGGTTTCTTCGCCATGGGAATCCTAACGTCTCGCTTTTTAAGTCGTTAATTTCAAAACACTTATGTAACGTGTTCCGATGTTCGAGCGACGAAGACAGTCGCCGCAGTGCGAGGCAAGGAACCGGTCAACAGAGAGCGAGTCTTCAGAGCAAATGAACTCGAAATCCGTTTGTACTGACGGTGTTATAGAGTGTCAAGCAATGGGCGCGGCGCTTAACTGCAAGGCAGCCAAGCGGATCCCACTTTGACGAGCGTCTCGCGGCGAGACTCGGGCAAGTTAATCCGCGTAGCCGGCCGGATGATCCCGAAACCAACGCCAAGCCGTCTCGATGACCGGTTCGACATTCGTAAACCGCGGCTTCCACGAGAGTTCCGTCATCAACTTGTCGGAGTTGGCATAGAGAGTGGGCGGATCGCCGGCACGGCGAGGTCCGAATTGCGCGGGGATCGGATGCCCAGTCACAACTCGCGCCGCTTTAAGAACTTCCTGCACTGAGTAACCGCGGCCAATGCCCACGTTGTACACGGCCATGCCCGGACGAATCGCCTTGAGAGCCAGCACGTGTGCGGCGCACAGATCGTCCACATGGACGTAGTCGCGGATACAAGTGCCATCCGGCGTGGGATAGTCATTGCCAAAGAGGGTGACATGCGGACGCTGGCCAAGTGCGACTTGAAGTAGAATGGGAATCAGGTGCCCTTCGGGCTCGTGGTCCTCGCCCAACGAGCCGTCGGCCGCGCAGCCGGCCACATTGAAGTACCGCAAAGCCACGGCGGCAAACTCAGGGTCAGATTGTGACCAGTCGCGAAGCATCTGTTCGGCGACAAATTTGGACCAGCCGTAAGGATTGATCGGCTCGCGTGGCGTGGTTTCGACGATCGGTAACGCGCTCGGAACGCCAATCACGGCGCAGGTCGAACTGAAGACGATGCGGCGCACGCCAGTCGAATGCATGGCCTCGAGCAGGCTTAATGTGCCGCCGATGTTATTGGAATAATAAAGCAGCGGTTGGGCCACCGATTCGCCAACGGATGCCAAAGCGGCGAAATGCATGACGCAATCAATGCGCTCGGTCGTCAGGATCTCGCGCAGGCGATCGGTCTGACGCAGGTCGATCTGATGGAAGGGAACATCGGGCGGCACGGCCGACGGATGGCCCTGTCCCAGGTTGTCGACGACCGCCACACGAGCGCCGGCGGCGCGAAGATGACGGACGGCATGCGACCCAATGTACCCCGCTCCACCGGTCACCAGAACATTCATAGCAAGCTTCAAATCAGCGGACTCTGTTTTCCCGCATTATGCCCACGCCTGCCGAATTTGTCCTGCCAAACTGGCTGAGCCAATGTCGCGCGGAATGGAGAAGTTAGTCCTCGATCTCTTCGTCGAGCTGATGGAGGGTCGCCAACGACATGGTCGGATCGCCCGGGAGAAACGGTCCGTGGGGATCCGGGACATCGACCCCGCCAGCGAGTTCGATGTCGTCGATCCATTGGCGGATATCGGTCTGATACTCGCTGGCGAGATCGCCTTTGACGAGTTGCCGCAGAAAATCGGCCGCCCCGTCCTCTTCGAGATCGGCCGCCTCCGCACTTTGAAATCGCTCAGACGGATCGGGGTCGACGAGCCGGCGGATCAGCTTGATCAAGAGTTCGTTGTAGGCGATCTCCTCCGGCGGCAGCATCCGCGGCAGCCGCTGGAGGATTTGCTTTTTGGCGCGCAAGAGTTCAGCGAAGCGCTTCTTTCCCGCGAAGGGTTGAGCGCCGGTGAGCATTTCGATCAGCAGATATCCCAGGCTCGCCAAATCGGACTGAGGCGAACCGGGTTGTCCCTCAAGGACTTCCGGTGCGGCATAGTCGGGAGTGCAGCGGCCGACGGGGGGAGAATCGTACAAATCGAACGCCGAGCCCATATCGATGATTTTGGTGCTTCCGGTCCGCTTGAGCATGATGTTCGAAGGCTTGAGATCGCTGTGAACAATCCCCTCGCGATGCAGCGCGGCGACAGCCGCCAGGCAACCGCGCAGCACGGCGACGGCAATTCCCGGCTTCAGCCGCAGTCCGTTCTTGCCGTAGGTCACCGTAAATTTATTGATGTGTTCCCAGCGTTCGCGGGAGACGGTCGCGTCGATGCGATCGAGCAGCACGGGCCGGCAGAGGCGCTGCAGGTCATAACCGTCGACCCACTCCATCTCCAGCAAGCGGATTCCGCGGTGCTTAATGAAGTTGTGAACGTCGATCAAATTATCCTGCTGAATGCCCGCCACGCGGCCGGCGACCGAGGCCAGTCGCCCCATTTCCATTTCGTAGCTGACGATGTTGGGATAAGGCGCGGGAGAAAAAATCTTGAGGGCGACCCGCCGTTGAAAGCCGTCCGCTCCTTGCCGCTGACTCAGAAAGACGATTCCCTGACCGCCTGTTCCCAGGCAACGGAGAAACGGCCGCCGCGAAACCCAAGCAAGCTCTTGCCGTTTGAGAATCGATTCGTATCTCGAGATCAGCGGATTGGCGTGGCCCGGGGGCGCAGCCTGTTTCGGCAAAGCTTTCAGAGAGTCACGTCCTTGTTCTAAGGTCTGCCCCTGTTCCAAGGGCAATACGGCGGAGCCTCGCGCATCCTTCGCGCCGGTGTTCCGGACCTGTGCCGAAGCGATACGATCAACGGTGCTGATTGTAGTCCCAGAGTCCATTTGAATCCACGGATTTCGCCGCAGAGGAGTTGTGCCAAACACATTCATTTTCACAGTTTAGGAGGGACACGGCGGCTGCGGCGACGGTTCGCTGCGGACCCGATTCTGCCTGCAACGTCAAAGCACAAATATGGTTGGAACCAAACGGGCCACGCGGTTTCAGATTTGAATTCAGGAGGCAAGATTCGCGGCAAGCCGGCCGCCTGCCCGACGACCCCGCGCTTGACACTGCGGCAACTGTGTGCAAACAATCGCGACGAAAAACCAACGGACATTTTCTGAGGAGATGCGGTCATGGGTGGTCCAATTGTGCGTACTGGAACGACCCCCAAATTCTGGCAGAATTGGGAAAGCGTATTCGGGAACAAGAAATCCGGTTCGGGAGCGGCCAAGGCCGCCGCGGCAAAATCGCCAAAGGCCAAGAAGGCGTCGACAAAAGGGCCCGCGAAAAAGGCCGGCAAGAAAAAGTGAAATTGGCAGATCGGTTTTTCCGGGAATTGTCCGCCGTTCGACCGCGAGATAGCGGTGCACACTACGACGGTCTCCAATGGTCCAAGCAGCCTCCGCGATTCCGTGCGGCTGTTCGTCGTCGTTGCCGTTTTTCTGTCATTTACCATCGATTCGTTCGCGCGATACCCGGTCCCGGGACCGAACGAACCGCACTACCTCTGTAAAGCCAAGCATTATTGGAATCCCGAGTGGTGCGCCGGCGACTTGTTTCTTTCGTCGTCGAATGCGCACCTCGTCTTCTTTCAGTCCTTCGGCTTGCCGACTCGCTGGTTTTCGCTGGAGACGACGGCAATCTTCGGCCGGCTGTTGGGACTGTTCATACTCGCCGTTGGTTGGACAGCGCTTGTCGGCGTGATTGTGCCGGCGCGTTGGCCCGCATTGTGGGCCGCTTGGATTTTCCTCGTTCTGTCGGCGCTCGGCAGTCTGAGCGGCGAGTGGCTCGTCGGCGGGATCGAAGCCAAAGTTGTCGCCTACGGGTTGCTCTTCGCCGCGATCGCTGTCTGGATCGACGGGCCGTCATGCGGCAACGGTCGGTGGATTCTTCTTGCCGGTGCCCTCGCAGGACTTTCGATCAGCTTCCATCCGGTTGTCGGCATTTGGGGCCTGGCGTCGGCATTGTTTGCTT
>CAYWOV010000097.1:0-8056 GCA_964459965.1 uncultured Planctomycetaceae bacterium
TCGCTTCGGGTTGGCCAGGAGCGGCGCCACGCACATCCCGAAGAAAAAGATCGTAATGTATCCCAGCAAAATCGTCAGCGGATGGCGCGCGGCCGCATAGCGAAATCGTTGCCACACAGAGGCGGACTCGTAGGCCTCGACGGTCACGAGCGGGTACGAGCCGATATTCAGACCAAAGCTCTTACAATTGTTGCCATGGTGATGGTCATGCGAGCGCTTCCACACGCTGGGCGGGTTCAAAGCGGCCAGGCCAAACGCCAGCATGACGAGGTCGGCGAGTTTCGATCCTTTCAGGATCGCGCCGTGCTGGTGATCATGATAGAGGACGAAGAATCGGACGATCGTCAGCCCCGCCATGATGCTGAAAGGGAGTCGGATCAGCCAGGGGATCTCTTGGCAAAGGAGCGCCGTGAGCCCACCCAGCAGGGCGACCGTCGACCACAAATTCCACCAACTTCGCCACCGCTGCTCACAGGCAAACGGACGAACCGCCAGCGCGACTTGCTGCGAATTAAATGATCGAAAGAGCGTCGCCTCCCCAGGAAGGCGGACCATCGCCGGCGGATCGAGAACGGCAGTGGGATGAACGGTCATTCGTTTTTTCGGAGAGGGAGCCTGCGTGGATGCCAAGTGAGACCTAACGGATCCACTCAAGCTGGGACGACTTGTGCGAACCGATGAACTGGATTGAGTGAGGTCAAACGCCGCGAATCGTCCGTTAATTCGCGATTTCGGTCAATTGCCATTTGAGCGGACGAGAACAGCCCAGGATTCGCAAGCACATCAACCTTAGGCCGTGCAGCATCATCGATTGCGATGATCCGCTGCCTTGCCGTCAGCCCGGCGATTAAAGCGTTTTTCATGTCAAAACGATTGGCGGCCACCATGAATTAACGTCATGTCATGCAGCGAGACCGCCTCCGATATCGTCCGGCGGGTTCGGCGGCACCGGCCAAGTGCGTCGGTCATGCGAGTGGTTTTAGCGCAGTCAGATAAGCGATTCGTTCAATGGCGGTGGCTTGGCGGTCTTCGACGGTGGGCCGAAAGACCTGCTCGAAGAGTTGCCGCTCCTCCGGAGAGAACTGGTTTGCAAGGATGTGGCCGACCGACGGCGCCAAGGGGTGCGGCGAGGAGCCGAGAAAGACGTCCCAGGAGGTGCTGAGGGAGGGGATCGTCGTCATGTGGAGCGCCAGTTGGATCTCGGCGAAGCCGCAACCACGGACGAAATGGAACAGGTCGCGCTCAGAAAAGCCGGCAATTGGGCTGTGCGCCATCTCCTCGACTGTGTCGGGAAACTGTGCGGCCTTCACGCGATGCAAGAGGCGGAGTAAGCCGTGTTGTGAATTCGGAGATTGGGAATCGATCAATTGTCTCAAGGCGACCGTTAGCAGCGCGTCGTCTTGAAAGATGGGTTCGGCAATCGAGAGCCGGCCGCCGGGTACGAGAACGCGGTGGAATTCACGCAGGGCGGCGCACTTGTCGGCGACATACGTAAGAACGGCCCGGGTCATGACGACATCGACGGAGGCATCATCGATGCCTTCCAGCTTTTCCGCGGAGCATTGGAGAAAAGTGCACTGATTGCGCACCCCGCGCTCGGAGGCGAGCGTCTCAGCGTGACAAAGCAGCGGGGCGGAGATGTCGGTGAGTAACACGTGAAGCGATCGGCCGATGCGATCGATGGCAGCGAAGGCGATGAGGCCGTCGCCCGCACCGATGTCGGCGACCGTCATCCCGGGAGCGAGTCGCGCGCCTTCAAGAACACGATCAGCGAAGCGATCAATTCCCGCGCGGACAACGCGCTCGAAATCGGGATCATCGGCGTGGCGGCGGTGGAGAAGCCACTCGGACCACAGATCACATTGGGGATCAACTTGGCGGAGGCTTATCGTCTCACCGGCACCTCGTGGATGCGGAGCGGTCACTCGGTGCGAATGTTCAGTGGAGTCGAACATTTGGAATTGCGATGGATTGGGGCGCCGAGCAAAGAGAGGAAAGGCTGATGGATCGAGTTGAATGAACATGAATCGTCCGTAATTCTGCGACCGCCGTCAATTGCGGTTCTCGCTCGTTCTGTCAATCTCGTCGGCGGACGAAGTTCAGCGTTTAATCCTTTTCAGGAAATGACTTATGGATTTCAATGGTCCGGCGTTCCGGGCCAGACCAATGGCTAAAGTGTTTTTCATCGCAAGCCGACTGGGCACGATGAACTATTAACGTTATGTCATGCGGGCATGTGAAAGGACATATCGGCCTTTGGCTCTCCAGTGCTCAGATTGAGGCACAACGGCACGGGTGGAGGCGTTGCTGAGCGATACGTCGACGATCGGAATGCCAAGTTGGTCTGAGCTGTCGGCCTTTGTCGCGTTTGGGTTCTGTAAGAGAGGCGGACAGCAGCTTTCAATAATGGAATGGCCGCTTACCGCGACGCGACTTCGCGTGAATGGCGTGCGAGAGGTTTGAAGGATGCCGCTGACCGAACACATCAAGAACAAAGTTCATTCGGCCGCTTATTTTGACGACCAGCGGGACCATTGGTGGAATCGAGACTTCCTGGTGCTAATGGGCCGACGTCTCCGGTTGGACAGGGTTCACACGGTTCTCGATGTTGGTTGTGGTATGGGACACTGGGGGCGTGCTTTGGCGCCGGTGTTGCCACTTGATGCTCAAGTGACGGGCATCGACGGAGAGCCGATTTGGATTGAGGAGGCGCTCGCTCGTGCAGCGGCGGTTGGCTGCGCGGATCGGTTCTGTTTTAAAGTGGGACGCGCGGAGCAATTGGCATTTGAGGATAACTCATTCGACCTGGTCACCTGTCAGACGGTCCTGATTTACATGCAGGACCCCAAAACGGTCATTGCCGAAATGGTGCGAGTCACGCGACCTGGCGGTCTCGTCCTCATCGTTGAGCCAAATAACCTCTCGCAGAACCTCGTGTTCAGCGACAAGGACTTCGCCAAGTTCGTCGCGACAGCCGAGTCGATCGAAGAGATTTTGCAATTAATTCGCTTCGAGCTGATCGTCGAGCGCGGACGACAGGCCAAAGGTCACGGCTTCAATTCCGTCGGGGATCTAATCCCAGGCTATTTTTCTGAACTCGGAATCGACCACATCCAGACCTATCTCTCCGATAAGTCCTTCGCACTTTCTCCACCCAATGCCACGCCGCTTCAACGGGCCTTGGTGAAGCACTATGTGGATTGCTCGGAGCGAAAAAACGTCATTTGCGACAAGGAGAGTAGCCGCATCTACTTTCTGGCCGGCGGCGGCAAAGAGGAGGATTTCGACCGACTTTGGGAGCAGTCGTTGCGGAAGCTCGGGGAGTTTGCCGACGACCTGAAACACAATGCGATTCACTTCGGCGCCGGGACCATCTTGTATCTCGTGTCAGGTCGAAAGCCGGTGCGATGGTGACTCTGGTCCTACTGGACCGCAGAATCGCCGACCGTTGAGAATCAGGACCGAGGGGGCGGCGGTGGGCAGTCTGCTGTCGGCGGCCGGAACGGCAAATGTGCACGACCGGAGCCAGAGCGAGAGGCCAGCTTCGTCCCAGGCCGACAAATTTGTCGTGTCAGCGGAGTGTCGGATCCGAAATCGGTAATCCTGTGCGCCGTTGCTCTGAGTCCGCGGTGGGACAAATGACGCGGCCACGACAAAATCGCTTTGGACCGCGTCACGCGGGTCCGAATTGCGATTACGATTTCACGCTAGGCCTTCGTATCAATGCCGGCGCCATCGGAATCACCGTCGTGGTCCGGGTCGTTCGATGCGCTCTGAACCTGTTGGCTCGGACTCGATGCGGCGGCGTTCCCGGCCTGCTTATTCGCGGCGGCTTGTTGCATTTGGTACATCAACGCGGCCGAGCTGTTGACGCTCGAAATACTCGACATGCGATGCCCTCCTCGCTGTACCTGTCATGAAACGCTGAAGCTCAAACCGCGCTCGCCGTTGAGCGGATTCCTACTTAATCGACCCAACTTTGTCGTGCCTTTTCCGGGCAACGCCGCATATTCAAAAATTCATCTGAAAAAGAGGTCCGACCCGCGCGGTCGCTATTTGTCGGCCGCAGACGGAATGCTAGTCTGCCGACCCTCGCGGACCACTGGGATCGCGATCGTCCCCGTCAACACGACTTCGTGAAGGAACGCGAATATGAAGGCCAACGTCCGACGGAAGATGTTGTTTGCGCTGGCTCCCCTTGTCGTCTTGGCGTGCGGAGCAATCGGCGTCAGGCCGGCGTCAGCCGATGACGTCGCCCCGACTTCAGCGGCCGTCGAAAAACGACGGCCTGTGAAAGGGGAAGTCGACATCGAGCGCAGCCGCGTGTACGCCTTCGTGGGAAAGACGGGGTTTGGACACGAGCACGGAGTCGTAGGGCGATTGAAATCGGGGTCCATTCGCCTGGGGGCAAAGGAAAATGCGGGCCAGCTTGAATTCGACCTCACAAGCTTTCTGGCCGACACACAAGAGGCACGTCGTTACGTCGGACTTGGTGGCGAAACCGAAAGTTCCACCCAGGAGCAAGTCACGGCCAACATGCTTGGTAAATACGTTTTGGACACCGACCAATATCCGACTGCGACTTTCGTCATCGACTCGGCCCTGCCCTTACGACGAGAAAGTGCGAAGAGCCCAAGACGTGTCCAGCTCGACGGTCAGTTTACACTGCACGGCGCGACGCGACCACTGCGAATCATCGCGCAGGCCCAGCCAGACGGCGGAGCGGTTCGCCTGCGCGGCTCGTTCACGCTCGTGCAAACGGATTTCAACATTACTCCGTTTTCCAAGGCCTTCGGGGCGGTCGGTGTCACCGACAAGCTGAAAGTCTACGGCGACATTTTGCTGATTTCCGCGGGAAAGTAACTCATCGCGATGAGCGACCACGCGTCCATGAAATGGTGGACGCGGCGAGTTTGACTTGGCGAACCGACGTTCATTGTGATTCGCCCAAATTGGACCCGTTTCCAGGACAACGCCGCCGCTTTGGGCGGCGCCTAGAGACGTCGTCAGAATAAATGAACATGTGTTTATTATTTGATTCGATCTGTTAAATGGGGTGTTTGGTTTAAATGGGTATTTTGCGGTCTTCGTGAAACACCTCCCGGGCGCCCCAAAAAAGCCAAAAAAGTCCGAAAAGTGAGGGGGGCCGAAAAAGAAAAGACATCCGAGGTGACGGTGGCGATTCGCTCGTTAGCGATTGCTTCTCATCAGCCCACTCGCTTCACGATCACATTGCACAACCTTGACCACTTCTGTGGGGCGACTCATAATGACTTGCTTCGCGCCGCGGAGCCAAGTGCGCCCTCTGGAACTCAAGGCCATGCTGAAAAAGACGGAATTGACCGAATTTAAGACGGCTCTTTTGGGATTGCAGTCGAGAATTCGCGGCGACGTGCTGCAGTTGACCAAAGAGGCCCTCGACCGCAATGACGGCGGGGGAGACTCCAAGAGTCCCACGCATATCGCCGAACTGGGGACGCAGACATTTGAACAGGATTTTTCTCTGCGAGTTGCCGAAAGCGACCAGGACGTCTTGTCTGAGATCGACGCGGCGCTGCGACGGATCGACGCCGGCACGTTTGGAGCTTGTATCGCGTGTCTGGAACAGGGCAAGACGCCGGCCAAGGCGATCATTCCCAAGGCCCGGCTCAAGGCGATTCCCTACGCGAAAAATTGCGTCGAGTGCGAACGGAAGCGCGAAAAATTCTTGCCATGAGCATGCCCCGGATCCCCGTGAATCGACTGCTCGTCTTTATGCTGTTGACGGCCGTCGCCCTCACGGTCGATCTCTCTGCGAAATCGGTCGTCTTTAACGACCTTGGATATCCGGGAGCAGACCCCCAACCGCTTGTATCGGGAAAACACGACCGCTTTGCCTTTCCGACCGCCCGGGACGGAGAGAGCATCCCGTATGTCGATGGGTGGATGAAGTTCCGGCTGTTGACCAGTTTCAATCGCGGCGCACTTTGGGGTTTGGGACAGGAGTATACCTGGCTGTTTGCCGGGCTGAGTGTGGCGGCCGTGGTCGGAATTCCCGTGTGGCTTTTCGGTTTCGCCGCCGCCCGCAGTCTCTGGCTTACCGTTGCGTTGGCACTGATTTTGGGCGGAACACTGGGCAATCTTTACGATCGCATCGGCCTCCACGGATGTCGCAATAGCGACGGAGCGCGAGTTTTGGCCGTGCGCGACTTCCTGCTCTTCACTTTTGGCTCGTTTCATTGGCCGGTGTTCAATTTTGCCGACGTTTTTCTGGTGACAGGCGCATCGATGCTCATCGTTCATTCGCTGCTGCCGGTTGGCTCGCCCGCCGCTGAATCACTTCAGGCTGAAGAATCCAAACGTCAAAACGCGACCGTTCCAGCCCTGAATCCGGGGACCGTCGCAGCCTCTTTGCCGTCGCAGCCCCCAACTCGATGAAATTGAGCTTTTTCGGTGCCGCGGGGGAAGTCACCGGCAGCCAGCACCTGCTCGAAACCGACACTCTGCGAATCTTGCTGGATTGCGGTCTGTTTCAGGGACACCGGGCCGAAACGTATTCCAAGAATCGCCATTTTCGCTGCGCCCCTCGGCAGCTCGATGTCGTCATCCTTTCGCATGCCCATATCGATCACTCCGGCAACCTGCCTGGCCTGTTTCGAGCGGGATTTCGCGGCCCAATCTACTGCACGCCCGCGACAGCCGATCTCACCGCCGTGATGCTTCACGATAGCCTACATATCCAGCAGGAAGACGCGCGGTACCTCAGCCGGCACGCAACTTCGCCACTTCCAATTGAGCCCTTATACGGAGAGGAAGAAGTGCGGGGCGCCGTGAAGTTGCTGGAGCCGCTCGAGGGCTGCGATTGGCACACGCTCTCACCCGCAATGCGCCTGCGGTTCACAAACGCGGGGCATATCCTGGGCTCGGCCGTATGCCAATTCGATATCGAAGACTGCGGGGAGACGCGTCGCGTTGTCTTTACAGGCGATTTGGGCCGCCGCGGTTTGCCTTTGTTGCGTGATCCGACACTTGTCGAGGGATGCGACGTATTAATCACCGAGTCGACCTATGCTAACGCGATCCATCCTCCGCCTGAGGACCTCAAGCTCCGATTGCTGAAAATCATCGAGCGTGCTGTGGAGACCAATGGAAAAGTTGTGATTCCCGCTTTCAGTCTCGGCCGCACGCAGCAAGTGCTTTATTACCTGCACGAATTGACCCAAGCGGGCACGCTGCCGCTGATTCCGATCTTCGTCGACAGCCCTCTCGCCTGTCGCGTGACCGAAGTCTTCTCAAATTACCGCGAACAATTCGACGCCGCGGCGTTGCGAGTCCTGCAACATGGTCGCGATTTCTTTGATTTTCCCATACTGACCTACATCGAGTCGCCGCAGCACAGCATGGAATTGAACCGTCGCGAAGGCCCCTTCGTCGTGATTGCGGGCAGCGGAATGTGCGAGAACGGCCGAGTGCGGCACCACCTCAAGCACGCAGTTGAGGACGAGCGTAACACAATCGCACTGATCGGATTTCAGGCCGAGCACACACTCGGCCGCCAAATCGCCGAGCGGCGCCCGACGGTCAAAATCCTCGACCGAGTTTTCAAATTGCAAGCGCGTGTCGAATCGCTATCCGGGCTTTCGGCCCATGCCGATGCGGAGGATTTCAAATGGTTTTTCTCGCACATGTCGGCTGATTCGCACATCGGCCGAGCGTTCATTGTCCACGGAGAACAGGCCGCGCCACAAGCGCTCGCCGGAATTCTCCATGACTTGTGCGATGAAGATCCGACGGTCCCGCGGCTTAATGAATCGTTCGACGTTTGACGAACTGCCGAATCAGCACATCCGCCACTCATTGTCGACGGGTATCGGGTCGTCGAACTGCATCGAACCCGTCCAAAACAATCACGTTTGGTCGCCGTGATGCGCGGTTGGCAGCGGCCCATTCAGCGCCCGGTTCAGGTCGTCTTGTGACAAATGCAACAACAGGATTGAGAACCCGATCGAATCCAGCGGCTCAACCTGCCTGAGATAGGCCATCAACCGGGCGACACTCAACATGTAATAGGTCCAGG
>CAYWOV010000098.1:0-8031 GCA_964459965.1 uncultured Planctomycetaceae bacterium
CGCAGAACGCGAAATTGCTCGGGCTTAAGCCGCTTTTTCCATTCCGCTTCACTCAGCACTAGCCGAGGTGAATCGACGGGACCGACGAGCTTTCCCTTTCGATCAAAGACATGCACGCGGACCATCTGTTGCCGCTCCTGAGGAGAAACACGACGGGCACAGCCCGTCCACTGACCGCCAATTGTCAGGGCGAATGCCAAGCAAACGAAACGAGCTGTTCTTTTTCGTTGAGAGCACATCGTTCCAGCGGTTTACCCGAATTCTACCACTGGAGGCAAGTCTGACCGGGGCTTGAACGGGCAGATGCGACTTTGCAGAAACCGCTCAAAGACGGTCGTTCAGGAGGGAAAGAGCTCGAACTGAATATCGCGGCTATGTTAGACGGGTGGGCGCAGATGACGACGCAATGTTTGTTGTAAATGGTTCCGTGCCGCTCCAGCTGGAAGTGTCGCGACCAGAATTGCCGGTCATCCTCAAGAGGTCTCGTCGTAATGCTCGGCATCGACCCTGAAAAGCGGACCTTCAAGTCCGACTAGGTCTTGCTCGGAGCAGCGTTGCCGAAAGTCTTCACCAACACGCGGACTTCCTTGTGGGTTTCGATCGTCGGCGTATCCGTGCCAGTAAGTTGGGCCGTCACGCGAATCAATCGAATCTTAGGGTCGGGGTCTAGTTTGACTTCGATTCGGACGAATGCGGTCCGCGGGCTATCGAGACGCGTGAACGAGATCGGCCACGTCTCCCCCCTGTAACTCGGAGAACGGGCCAGCTGCGCTGCTGCTCGATCAATGCCGGTCTCCACGAGCCAGTCGGCTTGATTTGCGAACTCCAATCGCGAAACGTAAGTCCTCTCGGCCAGGCCGGACTTGATCAGCAACGTGGCGACAACCGTGGCGAAGGACAGACAAACCAGGACGAGAAGCGCTGCCGCTCCATGTCTCGTGGAGGAGTGTCCGATCGGTCGAGTGTGAACGCGGCGTTTCACGGACGATTCCCTCTCTCGCGGGGACTTCTCGGCAACGCCGGCGGCGGTGGCTCGACACTTGTCGCCGTCGCGGGGCGTTCAAGACGGCGATCCCGACCAATGACGGCTTCGATTCGAATGATCGGAATCGTTGCTGTCGTCGCCGGGGCTCCGGAACTGGTGAAGGTACGCGGCGAATGCACGGCGGAAAGAGTCGCCGCTTCGGCCTCCGTTTCGAAGCGGGTTTGCGTCCCGGCAAGCCAAAATTCCTCGCGACGCTCGACCTTCTCACCGCTCTTCGCGGTCCGCACGATGACACCGGCGTTGTGGACCGCGTACGTGACAGTGCGCAGCGGATCTAATTCAAGGACGACTCGCTCATGTGCGCCCAAAGGATTGGTTTCTATTTTCGCGGCCTGCGCGACATGAACATCGGACCGAAAGCCCCGCGCAAATCGGGAAAGTGCCATCGCGTCGACAAGTGAGTCAGCACTTGCCGTCTGCGCGCGGAGTAACACATAAACCATCCAGCCCGAAAGTGGCAGGATTACGGCAAAGATCGACATCGCCACAATCAATTCAACAAGCGTGAAACCGCGGTGGGACCTCATTGTTCTTGGCGCCTCATTTGGTCAGCCCGCTCGTGGGCTCGCGCGGAAAAACCCAAGTCGAGAGTTGGACGCGTTCATCCCGACCCCCGGATCCGTTGGCCCAAATCACGTCAACCACGATCTTCTTTGAGGGCAGAGAGTCGATCGGCGCTGAAACGTTATCGAGGGAATTTTCAACGTGCTTTCGATCGCCTCCTCCCTCGATCTGCTTCCTCGCTTCGGAAACTGTCACGACGAGGCGCGGATCGAGCAGGAACCCAGTGGTATCGGCGGGTAGTCGAATAGCCGCGGCTGCCTTCGGTGTGATCTCCGACCAACCGCGAACCGTGAATTGGTCGAGGACGGCGGTGGCCGCCTCGAGCGCGCATCGCTTCCGCTGCGCGGCCCGATGTTCCGACGCCGACCACTGAATGACCTGGGCGACGGTCGTCAGAACGGTTCCCAGCACGGCCGCCGAGACGGCGACTTCGATCAACGTCAATCCGGCTCTGTTTCTCGTCACCATAGCTCGGTTTTGACCAATATGTGGATCAAGGGGACGAACATTGCGGTGCAAACGCCGAAGATGATCAGCCCCAACCCGATCACAATGGCCGGTTGAACCATCTCTGCGATCATTTGCTCACGCGCCTGTTGACTGCTCTCAATGTTGTCCGCGATTCCTTCCATAGCCCAGCCCAGATTTCCGGCCCGCTCGGCGGAAACGAGCGCCGCGGCTTCGCGCCGATTGATTAACCCGTTCTGAGAGAGGGGGCCGAAACAATCACGTCCACGGACCGCTTCGTCCCGCACACGACGAATGCGGTTGCGGACGTGGCGACGGCGGTGGTGCAGTTCCAACCCTTCAAGTGCGGCTGTCAACGGACGCCGGACCGCGACCGCCTGGGCGAGGTTGCGCAGCACGCCGGGAGTTTCGAGCCGCGGATACAGTGTGCTCACAAAACCCCAATCGATGCCCGCCCAGCCTCCTCGGCGAATGAGCACGATGGCGCCGCCGCCGACCACCGCAATGGTCCACAGGGTGATCGCGACCGAATGATCCGCGCAATAATCTGCGACACGGATCAGGCGAGCAGTCGCGTCTGGAACGGGGACGCCAAAATCCCGGAAGATTATCTTGAACTTTGGAACAATCCAATACATCAGGAAGCCGACGATTCCCTGCACGACGCAGAGCACGCAGAAAATATAGAACGCCATTCCCGCGGCGGAATAGCGTCCCTCGATGCGGCTTTCTTCACGCCGCCTCAGCCAGAGCGCTTCTTGTTGGATCGCCGGGACCAAATTGCCGAGATCCTCACCTACTCGGATGGCCGTGACGGTTCGAGGCGGCACCAGCCCGGGAAGATCGCCCAGAGCGTCGGAGAGTCGATCGCCGCTCCGCAGGCGTGCGGCCAGCTTGCGGAGTCGTCGCCGAAAGCGGCCGCGCGATGAATCGGCCAGGACGTCGATTTCCTCGGCCAAGGGCGCTTGCGTTCGCACGGCAATGGCCAGGATCAACAGGAGCGATTCCTGTTGCACACGCATCGATCCGCCGAAGATGGCTGCGATCGCAAAGTAGAAAACAACGAGAACGCCCAACGGCATCCCGAGCGGCATCAGTGCCAACATCCAGCCGATGACCCGTAACAGCGAGATGCGCCATTCCTCCTTCCGCTGTTGTTCGATCGGCGGAGGCGTCAATAGCGAACGCGCGACGCGGGCTTGCAATCCTCCGCCGGCAAAAAGCGGAATCACGTAGAACACGGCCGCAACATAGGCGAGTGAGGCGTTGCTCTGCATTGAGTCCTGAAAAATCATTGCGAGCGCGAACATCGCGAGCATCGAGACTCCGAGTGCCATGCTCGAACACCCGAGGACGTAGAGCGCGATCTCCACCTTTCGGTGGGGGGCGTTGATCCGTCGATTGGAGGCCACCGAGGCGGTCGCGATCATGGCCACTCCCAGGCTCACCTGGACGACCAAAACCACATAAGCGATGAACGCGTAAGTCATCATGAGAGCGATTTGAGTAACTTGATCAGCGGCAGAAACAGGGCCACCATAAACGTCGCCAGGCCGCCCAAAACTCCGATAATGACGAGTGGCTCCAGTAGCATCCCCGCCATTGCAATCTGCATCCGCGCTTGGCTCTCATAGATACGGACGGCCGCACGCAAGGCTTCCGCGAAATTGGCCTCGCGGTTCTTCCAAT
Source organism: uncultured Planctomycetaceae bacterium (assembly GCA_964459965.1). Lineage (GTDB taxonomy): Bacteria > Planctomycetota > Planctomycetia > Planctomycetales > Planctomycetaceae > DASPSM01. The sequence continues at coordinate 3,767 of CAYWOV010000098.1, forward strand.
GAAAGACATGGATCAGCTGGGGCGAGATATTGGCGAGTCGCCCGAAAAGGTCCACGTCATCCTGCCCTTGCTCCAAGCACAGAGCGATCGCTTCGAATTGTTCCTGAAGATCGGTGTCCCGACACCCTTCTCCCGCCAATCGGACCGACTGTGATAACGGAAGCCGGGCCGAAATGAACATCGACATCAGTTCGCAGAAGCCAGCCAGCGCCGAGCAGCGAAACATGGTGCCGATAAACGGAGTCGCCGCGAGCGTACGATCGAGCAGCGGCTTGCCTCCGAAGAGCCAAAGCAGCAGCGGCAAGCCGCCCGTTATGACCGAGAGCACCGCCAAGACGCCGAATCCATATTGACGAACGAAATCGGACACGGTCAGCAAGCCGAGCGTCAAATCGGGCAATTCCACCTGCATTTCGTCGAACATGACGCGCACGGCGGGAACGATGAACAGCAATCCGAAGAGCATTGCCGAGGCGCCAGCCATCAACAGGACCACCGGATAGAGCAGGCTTGCTCGGCATCGCCGTCGCAAGTCGGTCTGTCGACGGACGTGCTGCAGAAACCATTCCATTATCTCCCCCAACCGCCCGCTACGGACACCGACCTCGATCAGCCCAGACAGATGCCGCGGAAGCGCAACGTCTCCACCTCGGAGAGCCTCTTCCAACGGTTCACCCCGCTCTAATCGCAGACAAAGCGCCTGGAGGCCGCGTCGCAGCGAGCGAGAGGGAAGGCCTTCACTGAGTGCGCGAAGACCCGGCAGCAGGGGCAATTGCGACTTCGTGATTCCCGCGATCCGCCCGGCGATTTCGGCAAGTTCCTCGATCCCCAAGCTGACGTCTGCGGACTTGGTGGAATCGGGTGTCGTTTCACCAACAACATTGTCGGCTGGCGAGGCCGATTCTGGATACTCGTTTTGGAGAGCGGGCGGTTCCTCTTCATCCTGCAGTCGTTCAACGCGCAGCCCGCGCCGGCGAAGCTGGTTCATGGCGTCAATCGCGGTGTGGGCGTCCAACGATCCGGAACTCTTCTCGCCGGTTGCTCCGCGGGCAGTGTAATGGAAAGTCGGCATGCGTCGGTGGTTTGTCGTTAGGTCGGAGTCGCACGAATGGCACACGTCACGTGCCGCGATTGAACGGCTGCTAGCCGCTGTTTGTCAAATCGATTAGCAAATTCCGCATCGGCACGAAGACAAGAAATGCATAGGCGGCAACGGCACCGCCGCCAAGCACCAATGTGAGAAGCAACGGGGCCGACATGCGAAACAACTCGATCCGCGATCGAGCCCGCAGGCGATAAACGTCGCCCAAAGTGGCCATCACCGAAGGCAAAGCGCCTTGGGTTTGACCGGCTGAAAGCATCCAGCGCGTAAAGGCGGGCAGGCGTCGTGATGATTTCAAGGCTTGTGTCAACGTTTGTCCTTTGCGCAACTCGGACGCAATCTGCCTGCATTCGCGTTCGAGCAAGAAATCCGCCGATGCTGAGCCAGAGACCTCGAGCGCTTCGGGTAATGGAACATTCCGCTCGACCAGTAGCGCGAGCAAATGGCAGAAGCTGGAGCTTTGAACGTCGTTCACAATCCGCCGCAACCAGGGAAGAAAGCGCAAACGGTCAAGCATGACGGCCGGCCGTTGGGAGCCGCCGAGGGGGATTAATCCCAGCCAGATTGCCGCCGCGACTGCAATGGCGGGAATCGCCGGACCCCAATAAAAAATCGACTGCGATAAAAATTGCAGACCGCGCACCAGGCTGTCGGGCGTAGTATGCGCTTCGTTCAGCATGACGATCATTCTCGGGACGAGGTCGCTCAGCATCACGAGGAAAAATCCGTAAGCGACGCAGAGTACGAGCGTCGGGTAGACCAAAGACGTCCGCAGGCTGCGCTGCATCTCCAGCAGGGTTCGGGCAAAGGCCGCCGCCGAGACTAAAGCGTCGGACAGGCGGTTCGACTTGATGCCGGCCTCGACTAGAGCCAGATACGATGCTGGCAATTCCGCGCCGCATCTCCGCAGGGAATCCGGCAGAGAACTCCCCTGCTCCATTTCCAATCGCAGGCGTTCGGTGATCGCCCGCAGGTTTCGCGGTGTGTCGCGCGAATAGCCCAAACCAACTTCCAAAGGGATGCCGGCGCGAACCAAGGCCGCGATCTCTTCGTTTAGCGCGATGAGATCTTCTAGCGAAATCGGCTCAGCCTTAGGCAATTCGGGTGTGGACATAACCTCCCTTCCTGGGAAGACGCGTGTCACGGCGGATTTTGTCTAAGGTGGAAGCCTCAATAGCTCGAAATGGCCGAAGATTTGAACGATTTGTGAAAAAACCAGTTTGACATCGCGTGAATGTCGGACGGCTCAAGCACATCAATTGAAGCCCAAGACGCGTCGGATTTCGGCCGGCGAGGTATGCCCTGCGGACACGGATTCGCATGCCTCGAACCAACGCGTCTTCATTCCCCCTTCGACAGCCTTACGTTCGATTTCGATGGCATCGTCCCGGTCGAGAATTGCCCGCCCGATGGAATGCAATTCGGGAATCAAGAACTCGGCAATCAGAAAACGACCCAAATAGCCGGTACCACGGCACTTCTCGCAGCCGACCGGCAATCGTGCCCGTTGCACTGCGAGCCCAAGTTTAGACGAATCGTCGGTTGAATCAGTCGCGCAGTCGCAGAGCCGGCGGAACAATCGCTGGTTTAAGACGGCAACGAGTCCGCTGCGGACCTGATACGGTTCCAATCCCATTTCGAGCAGCCGATTGATCGCTTCGGCCGCGCTGCCGGCGTGAAAGGTGGTCAGGATCAGATGTCCGGTGAGGGCAGCCTGCATGGCAATTTGAGCGGTGACACGGTCGCGGATCTCACCCACGGCTATGACTTCGGGGTCCTGCCGCAGAAGTGACTTCAATCCGGTCTCATAATCGAATCCGGCAATCGGACGGATCTGCGACTGTGCCACGCCCGGCATCACGGCTTCGACCGGATCTTCGAGTGTGGCCACGGCCCGCGGCTCGACCGCCTTTTCGACGATTTCCCGCAGGCAGGCGTAGATCGAGGTCGTCTTGCCGCTCCCCGCCGGGCCCGTAATTAAGATCATCCCGCCACGCCGCTCGAGCATCGACTTGAGCGCGACACCAAGGTCGGTCGAGAAGCCGAGATCGTCGACGTAGCGGAATCGATTCGATCCGGCAAACAACCGAATCACACACTTCTCGCCGAAAATCGTGGGAAACGTGCTGACTCGGGTCTCGGCATCCCCTTCAACCTGGTGGATGCGGCCCTCCTGCGGGACATCGGTCTGATAGGTCAATAGCTGCGCCAAGACCTTGAGTCGTGCCACAATATTCGGGGCGAGGTTTCGCGGTAAGAGGTCGATTGCGTGCAGGACCCCATCGACCCGCCATGACATCCCCAAGCCGTCTTCGCCCGGAAGCAGATGAACGTCGCTGGCCCCCGCATTGCGAGCGCCCGTCAAAACCGCATCAACGAGCTGCGAGACATATTCGGGATGAGTCCGCGCGACACTGGGCGATTCTTCGCGGAATTGCTGTTGAAGCGTCAAAGACATGAGTCTCGACTCGAGAAATGGAAGCAATCTTTATCTTGGGACCGGTACGACCCGCAGTCAACGTTGCTCCGCAGGCGGAAAAACGGCCTTTAAGTGGTCGAATGACATCCGTAAGGCGGCTACATCGTAGTGTTAAAAACTTTGCTTTCGAACGGTCCGCGAATATAGTGAAGCGACGGCACGTCAGCAAATTATGGAAAATTGAAGAGACGGAGCCGCAAGAGGACCTGGCGATGCTCAAGGGCCAAATGGCTCAGCTGATTTATGCCGCGGTGTGGCTTGCCCTGAGCGCGATCCCCCGCTCCGCTGTCGCCGGCGAGCCCGACGTCGCGATCGAGCAATTGCGTCCCAAAAATGTCGGAAAGCTCGAGCTGTCGCTAAAGCCCTCGCTCGCGGCGATTCGATCCGACGCCCCTTTCTCGGTCGAACTCGAATTGAATTCGACGTACCCCGATTTGATTGAGGGGGATCTTGAGTTGACGTTTGTCGACGATCGCGAGGTGCGGCTTCGGCTGCAAACCGGTCCGCTCGCCGTCCCGAACGGCCAGAAGTCGTTTCGCGTGTTTGTCCCTGCGCTGTGGGCCAGGCAGGAACGAGCCAACTTCGTAGTTCGCGCCGTGTTTCATGGACCCCGCGCGCGGCTCGATCTGGGAACGCACGACCTCGTCGTTCCGCTCAAGGGACAAAGGGAGTTCTTATTGGCGG
>CAYWOV010000099.1:0-8024 GCA_964459965.1 uncultured Planctomycetaceae bacterium
AGAAAGCCCTTCGACGTTCTCGCCGAAGGGCTTCTTTCTGAAAAAAGTCGGGGCGACAGGATTCGAACCTGCGACATCCAGCTCCCAAAGCTGGCGCTCTAGCCAGGCTGAGCTACGCCCCGCTATTCGTGCGAATAAGGCTACCTTGTTCGCTCGAGCGGCCCAATGTTCGCTACGCAGTGTAGTCGAAAGGCGTGCTTCTTGCCTAGCGGCCCTCTGTCACTCGTTTGTCGAAGCGGCAAAAGCGAAGAAAATTCTCATTGACAGCAATTGTTCATGAATGACTCCAGAGAAGCCCCGTATTTTGCCTCCGATGACGTTGCCGCAACCTGGCGTAGGGGATTTCCCCACAACAAGTTCGGCAATCGTCTTTCAACTCTCGCATTCGGCTCGGCGTACAAATATCAAGACTCGCTCAGGGAGGCGGTGGAGTGGGGCCGATTGGCGTGATCCAAGATGGTCAAACCGCGTTCGACGGCGCCGGATTCAGGAAAGAGATTGATCCATGTCACTTGCGGAAGAGGATCGCGTTTTCTCGGGCCGGCGATCGACCCATTTGAGCGATCGAAGTCACGAAGCCCTCCACCGTGCCGAGCTGCAGAAATCGCCCTACGCAACGATTCGGGCTGTCTCGTGCCGGATGAATGACGGAGTGCTTGTCGTGGTGAACGAATTGCGGGTCGAACAGTGATTCTTCGCGAAGACGTACGTGGCGGAGAGACCTGACACTCATCGCCAAGTTGCGCAACGGTCAAGCTGGGACGGATGGACTCTCGGAGCAAGACGATGTTAGTCCTTCGACGCAAGGTGGGCGAGCGGATCATGATCGGCGATTCGATCGAAGTGACCATACTTCGCGTCCGCGGCGGAATGGTGCGGCTGGGTTTCACGGCGCCGCTCTCCGTTCGTGTCGACCGGGAAGAGGCGCGAAAGAGTGTTCCCATCGAAGCCGTCACCGAGAACGAACCGGTCGCCATGGCAAGCATGGATTGAGCGATCGCCGTTCGTTTCGGGGTCTGTCAGCGTACGCACGTTCAAAAGGAGACTTTGTCCGCGTTGACGCGCGCGTCTTGACTTGACGCTTACGATGTTCATCGCCATGCGACGCGTCGCGGATTATAATCTGCGTCGAATCGCCTCTGTGAGTGACGCCGTGTGGGCGGGACACGGCGAACCGCAAGAATCCGCGGAGAGACAGGAACGACGAATCGATCGGCGTCGCGGAGGACTGATGATAACGCAAAAAAAAACGGCCGTTCGTAAAAGGAACTCGTCTGTACCCGGTTCGGCGCGGCTCCTAATCGTCGACGATCATGAAATGCTTCGCCACGGGCTGCGGCTGATGCTTGAGCAACAGAGCGATCTCGAGGTCTGCGCCGAAGCGGCGGATGAATCGGCCGCGATTCGACACTACCGGCTACTGCGCCCAGACGTTGTAATTGTCGATCTCAGTCTGCGGTCGGGAAACGGCATTGACCTGATCAAGCGAATCAAGGCGCTCGATTCGAACGCTCGGATCCTGGTGTACTCGATGCATGACGAACAAGTCTACGCCGAACGGGCGCTGCGCGCGGGCGCAATGGGCTATGTGACCAAGCAGAAGCCGGCCCGGGCGATCCTGCAGGGAATTCGCGACGTTCATCGTGGGAAGTTGCACTTTAGCGAGGAATTGGTCCAGCGGGTGCTGGAGCGCGTGGCGGCCAACGAGCCGATGTCGCAGGCGTCGGCGGTCGACATTCTCTCGGATCGCGAGTTAGAGGTCTTTGAAATGATCGGCCGCGGGTTAACGACGCGGGCCATCGCCGACCGGTTGCATTTGAGTCCCCGCACGGTCGACACGTACCGCGAGCGGCTCAAGACCAAACTCGTGCTGGCGAACGCGGCCGAGTTGCATTACCGGGCTATTCAATGGGTGCTGAAGGGATCGTAGGGCATGCGGCCAGGTGGCCCCCTGTTTTTCGAGAAGACGACTGATGCATTTTCTCTACGCGTCGAAATCGGGCATCCCGCGAAGGCTGGTTGCCACGTTCGACTCTGAGCAGCAATTGCTCGCCTATGTCGGTTGGGCGACGCTGAAGAAAAATGCAGATGGGACGTCGAAGTTCGAACAGGGAAGCGCTCTGGCCGGATATTACGGCTGGGAGCCCTCCGCGGTGCCACTCACGGACGAGTCCGCGGACCAAGTCTTGCACAATCCGACTCCAAGTATGCTGTAGGCGGCCCTCTCACGGTCGTGTAGGGAAATCGCGTACAGCAACTTAATGTGAGGCTGGACAGTCGCCGTCGGCAGTGCGCCGCTGCCTTCCTTATAATTAACGTCTGAAACCGCCCTGCGCATTGCGACAGGATTCACCTGCCGCACAAGCCCTGTGTGTGGTGGGAAGAGTCCTATCCATGCAAGACCAGCTTTCGTCGCGGTCTAAATTTCAACACACTCAGAGAGTAGTCATGGTCGACCCTCGCGACGGCTCCGCGGGCAGCGGGCAAACTGCATCCCATGATGGGGCCGGACGATTTCGCGGCGAGTATCGCATCCTTGTGGTCGACGATAACCGCGATGCTGCGGAGAGCATGCGGGTTCTACTCAAGCTCATGGGCGCCAACGTCAGCACGGCCTTCGATGGTCTGGAGGCCCTCGATGTCGCAGAGACTTTTCGGCCGGAAGCCGTGCTCTTGGATATCGGGATGCCCAAGCTGCACGGATACGATGCGGCCCGCCGATTTCGTAATGAGAAGTGGGGAAAGGATATCGTGCTGGTCGCGCTGACCGGTTGGGGACGACAGGAGGATCGGCAGCGTTCGGAAGAGGCCGGCTTTGACGGCCATCTCGTTAAACCGGTACAGGTGTCGGCTTTACGGCAATTGCTCGAGCGGCTGTTGGATCGAACACCCCCTCCGGCCTAGGCTGGAGAGCGCCGCAGGACGGATCGTACAGATCGCTGAGTGGTCCGTGCCGTCTGGCTTGGGTACCCTCAGACACCATGAGCCGATCCGACATCCCGATCGATCCTGCAAGCATCGATTCAGACGGCATTGATTCAGACAGCGCGGCTTTTGCAGAGCAGCTCCTCGCACAGTTCGTCGCCGAGCCGTCACAGGTGCCACCGTCGTGGCAACGATATTTCACGCAGCTGTTTCAAAACGGCGAACGGACGAAAGGGACCCCTTCCAGTCGAAAGTTGCCACAATCGGACGTCTCTCCGCGGGTCATCGCACGAGGCGAAAGTGGCCGACTCGGCGCGTCGGGGAGTCGCCTGGCAGCTGACGGAGCCGCCCGGCAACTGCATCTCGACGGGGCACTCTTGCAGGACCGCGTCGACCATTTGATTCGCGCCTACCGAGCCCGCGGACACCTGGTCGCCAGACTCGATCCGCTCGGCCTGCCCCGCTCGCCCGGCCCCGACCTCACGCTTGAAGCCCATGGCCTCACGGCTGCCGATCTTGATCGACCGGTTTCGGCGGCATCGGTCGGCGGAGGACCGGGGACGCAAACCGTCCGCGACGTCGTGGCGCGAATGTGGAGCACGTATTGCCGCTACATTGGCGTGCAATTCATGCACATCGACGACCCGGTGACGCGCGATTGGCTTCAGCAGCGCATGGAGGCGTCGGAGAATCGCATCTCGCTCTCGCGTGCGGAGCAGTTGCGAATACTCACGCGGCTCACCGATGCGGTGATCTTCGAACAGTTCGTGCGCAAGAAATACGTCGGGGCCAAGACGTTTTCGCTGGAGGGTTCCGAGAGCCTGATTCCTCTTTTGGACCTGGCGATCGCCAAGGCGGCGCGGCTCGGCATCGCCGAAATCGTGTTGGGCATGGCCCATCGAGGACGGCTCAACGTTTTGGCGAACATCATTCGCAAGAGTCCGCAGGAGATCTTTTCCGAGTTCGACGACGCCCATCCCGAAAGAGCGGACGCGGCCGGAGACCTGACTTATCACCTGGGATTCAGCAGCGACTGGAAGACCGACGAAGGCCGGCAGATCCACTTGTCACTGTGCTTCAATCCTAGTCATCTCGAGTTCATCAATCCCGTGGCAGTCGGCCGCGTGCGCGCCAAGCAAGACCGCACGGGTGATACGGACCGGCGGAAAGGATTGGCCTTGTTGATTCACGGCGATGCGGCGTTCGCCGGCGAGGGAGTGGTCCAGGAGACGCTGAATCTGAGCCGCCTCGAGGGATATTCAACCGGCGGCACGCTGCACATCATCGTCAACAATCAGATCGGTTTTACCACGTCGCCGGAAGAGGGCCGCTCGACTGTGTACGCCAGCGATGTGGCCAAGATGCTGCAAAGCCCGATTTTTCACGTCAACGGCGAGCATCCCGAGTCGGTCGCGCAGGCCGTCGACCTGGCCATGGATTTCCGCGAAAAGTTTCGCCGCGACGTGGTGATCGACATGTACTGCTATCGCCGCTGGGGCCACAACGAGGCCGACGAGCCCGGCTTTACGCAACCCCTGCTCTACCAGGCGATCGAGCACCAGCGCTCCGTTCGCGACGGCTATCTTGAACATTTGTTGAAGCTCGAGGGCGTCACGCGCGAAGAGGCCGACCGCATCGCCGCGCAGCGTTTCGAAAAGCTGGAGAGTGCCTTCGAAGAGGCAAGACGAGGTGAATTCACCCCGGCCCCGCAAACGCTGACGGGAGTTTGGCACGGTTTTCAGGGTGGCGAGGAGCCGGCAGACGACGAACCGCGCACCGACGTTCCGGCCGAGCGACTCGTCGAATTGCTGACTCGGCTCACCCAAATTCCCGAAGGTTTCCACCTGCACAAAACGCTTCAGCGGGGCGTGGAACAGCGGCTGGCGATGGCCGGGAACAAACGACCCCTCGATTGGGCGGCGGCCGAAGCTCTCGCCTTTGCAACTTTGGCGACCGAGGGACGGCGGGTGCGATTAAGCGGACAGGATTCGCAGCGAGGCACATTCAGCCAGCGTCACGCGGTCTTGCACGACGTTGTCGACGGGCATACGTTCTGCCCGTTCGCGTTTCTCGCGAAGGATCAGGCACCGGTCGAGATTATTAACAGCCCACTTTCCGAGACGGGCGTGCTCGGCTTCGAGTATGGATACAGCCTGGATGACCCGGAGGCGTTGGTCGCTTGGGAAGCCCAGTTTGGCGACTTCGTCAACGCGGGCCAGGTGATCATTGATCAATTCCTTGCCGGTGCGGCCGACCGCTGGCGACGACTCAGCGGTTTGGTGCTCTTGCTACCACACGGCTTGGAAGGCATGGGGCCCGAGCACTCGAGTGCGCGGCTGGAGCGATTCCTCAGCCTTGCGGCCCGAGATAACATTCAGGTCGTCTATCCATCGACGCCGGCGCAGTATTTCCATTGTCTTCGCCGCCAGGTGCTGAGACGCTGGCGCAAACCGCTCGTCGTGCTGACCCCGAAAAGCCTGCTGCGGAATCCGCGTGCCGTATCGTCGCTCGATGATTTGGCAAAGGGTTCGTTCCGACGTGTTTTGCCCGATGAGCGGCCAGAAGCAAACAGTAAAACTTCGCGAATCCTCTTGTGCAGCGGCAAGATTTATTACGACCTGGTCGAAGTTCGCGAAAAGCAGAACCGTGACGATGTGGCAATTATTCGAGTGGAGCAGTTCTATCCGCTCTCGGACAAGGCGCTGCAAACGGTGCTGCAGCCGTACCGGGATGGCACTCCCGCGCTTTGGGTGCAGGAAGAGCCCCAAAACATGGGCGCTCGCGCATTCTGGACCATGCGTTTTTGCGATCGGCTGTTGGGTCGCTTTCCGTTGCGTTATCTCAGCCGACCGGAATCTGCCAGTCCGGCGACCGGCTCCAAGTCCGTTCACAAACGAGAACAGCAGTCGCTCATGGAGCGTGCGTTCGCCGGGCGAGCTGCGAATGACTAGCGGCCGGCCAGCAGAGGCCCGCATCCCAACCAAGACTTTTCCAACCACGAGCCATTGGCCGCGAGCCACTAGCAACTGTCGAGAGGCCTCCATGAGTATCGAATTGAAGATTCCCAACGTCGGCGAATCCATTCAGGAGGTGCAGATCGGCCAATGGCTCAAGCAGGAAGGCGATCGGGTCGCGCGTGACGAAGCGATCGTCGAGCTGGAGACCGATAAGGCTTCGATGGAACTTCCCGCGCCGATCGACGGCGTGATCTTAAAAATCGTAAAACACGACGGAGAGTCGGTGGCGGTTGGGGAAGTCATCGCCTACCTCGCCGACGAAGCCCACACAAAGGACGAGGGAAGTGGAACGAAGGACAAGAGAGCCGCGGAAGAGGCAGCGGCTAAATCAGAGAAGCCCCGCCCCGCTGCTGCGCCCGGCCATCCACAGGCCGATGTGCCCAAAGCAGCGGCTCCTCCACGCGATACTGACACGGGGGCCGCGGCTCTGCCCGCTGCTCCGCCGTCCGTCCGGCGATTGCTCAGAGAGCATCACATCCGGGCGGAAGACGTTGCGGCGTCCGCCGAAGGCGGCCGACTCCTCCGAGACGACGTGCTGCGATATGCCGAGGAACACCAGGCGGATCGCGCGGCGGCGCGGCCAGGTGAAGCGGGTCCGCGCGAAGCCAAGCCGCCGGCCGTCATCGCGCCGTCTAACGCCCCTTTAGCGCGTGTGTCGGAAAAAGTCGTCCCCATGAGCCTGATCCGCCGCCGGATCGCCGAGAGATTGGTTGAAGCACATCAGAATGCAGCTCTTTTGACCACGTTTAATGAAATCGATATGTCAGCGGTGGCTGAATTACGGAACCGCCTGCGCGAACAATTTCAGGAAAAGTTCGGCGTGAAACTGGGCCTCTTATCATTCTTCGTCAAGGCGGCAGTCGAGGCTTTGCGGGAATTCCCCGCTGTGAACGCAGAGGTGCGCGGAACGAATATTGTTTATCGCAATTCGTATCACATCGGAATCGCTATCGGAGCCAAAAAGGGTCTCGTTGTTCCCGTGGTGCGCGATGCCGATCGGCTGAGCTTTGCCGAGATCGAACAGGCGATTGACGACTTTGCCAAGCGGGCCGAGTCGAACAAACTCGAACCGTCCGATCTCTTGGGCGGCACTTTTACGATCAGCAACGGCGGCATTTACGGGTCGCTGTTATCAACGCCGATCGTCAATCCGCCCCAAAGCGGCGTGCTCGGACTGCACGCCATTCAACAGCGGCCCATCGCGCTCGACGGCCAGGTCGTCATCCGGCCCATGATGTATGTGGCGCTCACGTACGATCACCGCCTGATCGATGGCCGCGAGGCCGTCACGTTTCTTCGGCGAATCAAGGAAATCGTCGAATCGCCTGCACGCTTATTGATCGGAGTCTGACGGTGATCGTCTGTTCCAGCGCATAAAAAACCTGCGCACGGTCACCAGGGCAGGCCCGTACGCAGGTTAACAATCAGTCGGACAAATGGCCCGACCGTTTAGGGTGCAACGCGGTGCGTGGTTGCGGCGCACTGATCGCAGGACTTTTCGAATTCCTTCACTTGGCGCTCCGCTTCCTCCTTGGCAATTCCATAGCGCTTTTGAATCGCGCCAGCCAGCTGATCGCGGCGGCCTTCAACCCGGTCAAGCTCGTCGTCAGTGAGTTTTCCCCACTGTTCTTTCACTTTGCCTTTGAACTGCTTCCAGTCGCCTTTCGCTGTTTCCCAGTTCATCGCACGACTCCCGTATTCCTGTTTCGTGATCCAGCCACCGCGGCAAACCGATTCCATGCCGTATACTCTCGGTGCCGATTGAACTTATTAAGTGTGAATCTAAATGCAAGCCTCGTGCCACAGTGGTGAGAAGAGCCGTCGCGCCTGCTCAAAGCGGAACAAGTCGAAGCTTACCACGCACCTTTTCAACGAGAAGGGTTGGCCGAGGTGGCATCGTTTGGACCTGAAAGGTCGCGCCGCGATCAGCGACTGGCGGCGAAAGCAACGCCCTTTGATCAATAATCACGGACCGGCTGACTGAGTCCCGTCGGATTGGGCATCGAATTTGCAAACACCGCGAGTACCCATAGGAATTGGTTTCGATCTCGAAGAACGGAAAAATGAGCGTCGCGCCGGCGA
>CAYWOV010000100.1:0-8015 GCA_964459965.1 uncultured Planctomycetaceae bacterium
CGACGCAGACGACCAGCAGGTCGAGCGCGTCGGGAAGTTGCAGGAAGATCCGCTCCTTGCGGGCTTTCGTCGCCCACCAAAGGTACGCCTGGGGCAAATAAAAGCCGAGGCCCGCGCCGCCCACGATGGAGGTCCATCCCTTCTGGGTTGCACCCCAGTGCACCAATCCAAATGCGCCGCCGAGGATCGCACCGCCGATCATCATGGCGAACTTGACCGCCAGGAACATTTGCGGGGCACCGGGCGAGTTGTACCCGGCATTCGCCAAACGCGTCTTCAGAGCGCTTTGTTCGATCTCCGTTTTGGGCTGCAGAGCCTTGGACAGGGCGGGGGCTGCCATGTCGACGACGGCGCCGACTCCTGATTTGCCCGATTGCTCCTTGTTGCGGAGCGAAGGATCACGGAGCTCTTCGAGCCGCTCGAGCGCCCGCGACGAACGGGACGAAAAAGCATTGATCAGGGCCCACGCGCCGAAGGAAATCAGCCCGAAGATGGCCCACGGAAGAATTTGTGCTAAGTCCATAAAAATCCTGCCTGATTCCGTCCGTCAGATTTTGATGTTGACGATTTTCTTGATCGTGATCGCGCCCAGGATCTGCAGCACCACCGCCACGCCGATCATTTTGCGGCCCATGTTATCGGTGAACAGCAGCATGACGTAGGTGGGGTTGAGGTAGTACACGGCGAAAAAGAGGGCGATGGGCAAGGCCATCAGCACCACGCCGCTGATTCGGCCTTCGCCGGTCAGAGCTTGGACCTGCCCCATGATCTTGAACCGCTCGCGAATGATGTAGCCGATTTTGTCGAGAATTTCCGCCATATCGCCGCCGGCCTGCTTCTGGATCACGACCGCCGTGACGAAAAACTTGAGATCGAGGTTGGGCATCCGCACCAGCATGCTTTTCAACGCCTGCTCGATGCCGACGCCCAAGTTCTGCTCTTCGTAAACCTGGCCGAATTCCATCGCAATCGGATCGGGCATTTCCTCGACGACGACATTCAGTGCCGCCGCAAGGCTGTGCCCTGACCGCAGGGCGCGGGCGATCAGTTCGAGCGCGTCGGGCAATTGCTTTCCGAATTTCTTGAACCGGCTGCGGCGCCGCAGCAGGAGCCACATGAGGGGCAGCGTGGCGGCGACGATGGCCCCCACGGGATAAAGCGGGACCGGAGCGCGGCCGATAATCATGGCGACAGCACCCAGCCCACCGCATCCGGCCGTCAAGCCGTAAAACGCCTCCGGACTGATCGGACAATCCGCCTGGGCAAACAGCCGTTTCATCTTCGCCATGCGTTCGATGAGCTTGGTCGCGATGCCAGCCAAACCGGCTTTCGCCTCTGGAAAGAGCTCGTCGAGAATGACGCCCTCGGCCTCGTTTTCGCGGCCTTTGCGGCGGGTCATGACGGCCAGCCGGTCTTCCGCCTTCGACGAATCGAAGACGCCGGCCATTGCAGCAATTCCCACGATGAGCGCGGTCACTCCGAAAAATGCCGCCACCATGATGATCAGTGGACTCATAGCCGAAATTTCCACAAACGATTAGAGCAGGGGGCTAAGGATTACCGTCCGAGCTTACGGGCAGCGAACAAGTTGGCAGGCAGCCGAACTCCGGCCGACTCCAGCCGTCCCATAAACGCGGGTCGAACACCCGTCGCAGTAAAGTGACCGAACGCGCGACCCGTCTCGTCGATACCGTCCTGCACGAACAGAAAAATGTCCTGCATGATCACCGTGTCCTGTTCCATATTGAGAACCTCGGTGATGTGTGTGACTTTTCGCGGACCTCCCTGCAGACGGTTCGACTGGATGATCAAGTCGACGGCCGAGGCGAACTGATGGCGGAGCGCTTTGAGGGGAATGTCGATTCCGCCCATGCTGATCATCGTTTCCAAACGGGAAACAGCGTCGCGAGGCGAGTTTGCGTGGATCGTGGTGAGCGACCCTTCGTGACCAGTGTTCATGGCCTGAAGCATGTCGAGCGCTTCGGCACCACGGCATTCGCCGATGATGATGCGGTCGGGCCGCATACGCAGGGCGTTGCGGACCAGATCGGTTGCGTTGACGCGTCCCTTGCCTTCGATATTCGACGGCCGCGTTTCGAGACGCAAAACATGGTCCTGCTGCAGCTGCAATTCGGCCGCGTCCTCGATGGTGATGATTCGCTGATCCGGCTGGATGAAGCTCGAAAGCGTATTGAGGAGAGTGGTTTTACCGCTACCCGTACCCCCGCTAACGATCATGTTGAGCCGCGCTTTGATCGCGCCTTCCAGCAGCATGACGATCTCGGGCGTAAAGGCTCCAAACCGCAGCAAGTCTTCAAGGGTCAACGGGCTGGCGCCGAAACGTCGAATCGTGATCGCCGGGCCGTCGATCGCCAGGGGCGGAATGATCGCGTTGACACGCGAGCCGTCCGGGAGCCGGGCGTCGCACATCGGAGTCGTTTCGTCGATTCGCCGTCCGACCTTGGACACGATCCGGTCGAGGATCTGCATCAAATGGTCGTTGTCACGAAACGTGATCTTCGAGCGCTGGATTCGACCTTGTTTTTCCAAGAAAACGTTCTTGGGACCGTTAATCATGATGTCGGCGACGCCCTCTTCCTTGAGGAGTGCCTCGAGGGGGCCGAACCCGAAGGTTTCGTCCAAGACCTCTTCGATCAGCTTCTCGCGCTCGGACCGGTTCAAAAGCGGGTTTTCGGTGTCGCACAGGTGTTCGACGACAAGGCGGATCTCGCGCCGCAGCGTGTCCCCCTCGAGATCGCCCAATCGCGTCAAGTCGAGCTTGTCGACCAGCTTGCCGTGGATCAGGCGTTTCAGTTCGTCGAAATCGGTCTGGCCTGCATCCGTCGGACGTCCGGGGCGGGATGGGGCGTATTTGGCGTTAACCATCGGCTGCGTCACTCCGTGAAAGACCTAAGCGCGAGTACTTGTTTCCATAGTTCGAACCGGCCTTGTGGACGCGCGGTGGCCGTGCGACGCCGGTCCAGACAACGAAAACGTAGCTCACGTTTTCGTCCATAGACGCGGAAAAAAGGAAACAGTTGCCGCCAATCAACACGGAGCGCAAAGACGCGATTGGACGATTTCGCTGCGAATGCGAGTCGCATCACGGGTGACGGTTGAAGCGATCGGGACCGGTAGAGCCGACGGTTTCAATCCCGCAGGAACGCCGCTGCTCTGAAGGCAGGGGGTCGAACGATTCGTGGGACGAGCGGTCGGCTCAGTCCCAGCCGGTAAGCGTCACGGGGATCGTCATCATCGCGTCTTCACGCAAAATAACGGCTTCGACGACGTCGCCGGGCTTGTAGCTGCGCAGAAGGTCGACCAGTGAATAAAAATCGTTGACCTCGTGATCGCCGAATCGCACGATGCGGTCCTGCGATCGGATACCTGCATTAAAGGCCGCTTCCCCCTCTTGGACCTTGTCGACGATGCAACCTCTTTCCGTTCCGAGGCTGCCTGCGTAAGTAATCCCCAATTTCGAGGCTCCGCGCACCTCGACGTCGAGCCCCGGAATGGCTGAACGCAACCGGGTGACCGCCTCATCGCTCACCGGGCATCCTTGGATGCGATACAACTTGCGGAGCCGCTTAAGGCGAGCAACTTGTTTTAAACCCTCATCTCCTCCGGTCCACTTCGGGCCGACGATCAACAACGTCAGCTCGCCCTTGTCCTTTGAAGCGTCACCCGTGCGATCGACCGGAGGTTGAGCGGGATTGAATCTTTGGTTCCAACCGTTGCCAAGTTCGTCAAGCGCGCCGAATTTCGCCACTCCGTGGAATCGCTGAATTTCGGCGATTGCACGGCGTTCGCGGATGTCGTAATGGCTTTCAAGCACGATATCAGCACGGTCTGCGACCGAAGGACGGCCTGATCGCGTCAGGTCCTCGAGCGCAAGCTCGGCTCCATCGATCGCGGCGCCATTGGCTTTCACATCACCGGAGATGTAAATCGCTTCCAGAATGCCGACGGACCGGACGGCCGCCTCGAGGTTCCCCTCCTTGGCGACGGCCACCAAAACGGGAACCGCGGGCGCTTGGGCATTGATGAGCCGCTCGGACGTCGTCTCGCGTACGTTAAACGTCGGACTTTCGAGGCCGCGGGCGATCTCTCTCAGTGCGACGCTCGCCGATACCGTCGCACCGTCGCCGGCAACGCCATGGGCAGCGGGATTTGCTGCGAGAACCAGGAGGGATGTCAAACATGCGACAGGCGAAACGGTTCGTCGAAAAAACATGAAAGGCTCACTTTGGCGGCATCTTTTTGAGGAGGCAAAAGGCCTACATGCCAACCTCCTCAGCAAACGGTTCAGCGCGGACTCGATTGAGTTGCAATGGCGCTATTGCGCCCGGTCGAGGCCACCTGGTTCCGAGCAGGTTCGTCCGCGAGCCCGCTCCGCACTTTTCAGGACGCGTTCTTAGGGCGCCCTCGCAAAAACTCCTTAAGAAATCCGGGACGATTGGTGGTAATGCCGTCAACACCGGCCTGCTCCAGCCGGCCGGCTTCCTTGGTCGTATTGACGGTCCAGATGTAAACGCCAAGGCCGGCTTGTTTGACCTTGGCGACGAATTCGCGATCGATCACGGGTGCGTCACCGAAGTCGATGCCATCCAAACCGGCGTCTTTAGCTTTGCGGATAATCTCCTGCAGGGGAGGAGACCAGCTGCCAGTCTTGCGGCTCCGTTTCAGTTGGACGATCCAATAACATTTGAGCGCGGGAAGCTCTTTTTTTACCCGCTGCATGACTTCGTACGAGAAGCTAATCAGGCACGTCTGTTCCGGCCGCTTGTGCGCGCTGTTGAGGACTTCGACCAGCCGGGGAGCAATTTCGGGACCGCATTTGATCTCGATAAAGAGCCGCTTCCCTTCCGGGATAATCGCCAATAGCTCCGCCAGGGTGGGGATTCGCTCGCCGGTCCACTGGTCCCCCTTCCAACGGCCGATGTCGAGCTGTTTGAGTTCGGCTAACGTTTGATCGACCACTTTTCGGTTTCGACCACCGACGCGACCGGTGTTTGCGTCGTGAATAACGACGATTTCGCCGTCTTTTGACAAATATACGTCAGTTTCGGCAGCGTCGGCATTTTGCGTCCATGCCAGCCGGAACGATCCGAGCGTGTTTTCCGGAGCATCTTCGGATGCGCCTCGATGGCCGATGATTTCCACAGCGTCACTCCAAGACGTTGCGAACGCCAGCGTCAGTAGAGCGACCAAGAATCGCAGGCATTTTGCCCCAGCGGTCGCGCCCATTTCAGACCGCCTCCGCCAAGCGCGACAAAACGCGCAGCACGCCTGCCATGAATTCGGGCAGGTCCGCCGGCTTGCGGCTCGACACAAAGTGGCGATCAACCACGAGTGGCGCGTCTTCCCAGATGGCTCCAGCGTTCACGAGATCGTCCTTGATGCCCGGTGAGCCAGTCAGTTTGACTCCCGAATAAACTCCAGCCGAGATCGGAATCCATCCTCCGTGACAAATTGCCGCTACCAGCTTTCGCGATTCCGCGAATGCTCGTACGAGCGCGAGTGCCTGGGGGTCTCGGCGGATTTTATCGGGCATCCATCCGCCTGCACAGACAATTCCTTGAAAATCCTCGGCGTCCATGTCAGCAATGGCCGCGTCACTGGAGCAGGGGTAGCCATTTTTCCCGCGGTACGTCTTGTTCGCGAGGGGCCCCGCCAAGGTGACATGAGCACCCGCTTCCTCAAGTCGCAGCTTGGGATACCAGAGCTCCAGATCCTCATATTCGTCGGCGACGAAGATCAAGATCCGCATGCCGTCCAATGGCTTGCGAGTTGACATCAGTAGGCACTCGCTCGTCGTTCAGTACATTCGATTCGTCAGCTTCCAGATTCGAGCATAATCGATTCGACGCTGACTTCAACCTCCATTTTCCTGAGTGCGGCTTTATTCGAGGCGTTAATTCGCCGTGGCGCTTTGCGATTCGGCCGGAGCGTGTTCTGCGTGCTTTGTCGAATCGGGTCGCAGAGCATAGAACAGGCCGCCGATCAATAAACCGGCCCCGGCTACCACCGCGACGATAATCGTCACGAGGCGACGCTGGCTTTGCGGTGGGATCGCTGCGGGAACCGGCGCGGCGGACGCTTCCACCGGCGCGATTTCGACCGCGGGAGCAAGCTCCAAGACTAACGAATCTTCGCGTTCGAGTTTGCGTCGCAACTCTTCAATCTTTTGCAGGTGCTGGTTGAGCGCGTCGATCGTCCCGTCCCCCGTCACAGCGTTCTTTCCCTCCGACGACCTTGTCGATTTTTCGACGGCCCGGCGAGCCGCGTCGCTCGCGAGGATGAAGGACGGATGTTCCCGCGGTGCCGATTCGGCCAGGTCGAAATAATGCGCCTGACCGGCATCGAGTCGCAGCACCATAAACAGGCTGGCCGTAAATCGATCCCAATGTGCGGTATTCGACTGAGCGTCGGGTTCTGATGTTGCTTTTGGGACCGCGTAGATTTCGACAAAGGAGCGATCGGCGTTTGCTCCTTTGCCCGCTTCGGCGCGCGAAGCCGCGTTCGCGGAACCGCCGGCTTGCTGGATTGGCACGCTCCATGTCCGACATTCGTTGACGAGGAAATCGACCCCCGGCCCTCCCAATCGGCGGTTGAGGACCGAGAGC
Organism: uncultured Planctomycetaceae bacterium; assembly: GCA_964459965.1. GTDB lineage: Bacteria > Planctomycetota > Planctomycetia > Planctomycetales > Planctomycetaceae > DASPSM01. The sequence continues at coordinate 6,627 of CAYWOV010000100.1, forward strand.
TCGGCCAATAATTCCGTCAGATCGCCGGACGAAGCTGTCCCCGGCTCCACGATCATACGCAGCCGCGGACCTGCCATCCGTTGCGCCTGGGCACCCTCCATCAACGTCCGCGTTGCCCGGGCGGATCCGCTGCGTCCGCCGCGGCTGATGAGGGCAAAGACCTCGGCAAGTTGTTCGCGCTCGATCCTTAATCGCTGCCGCTCGTCATGAAGCCGGCTGAGGAGGATCTGCAGATCGGCCACCGTCTCTTTGGGAGTTTGATGCAAGCTCCACGATTTGAGCGAGTCCTCTTCCGGCTGAAGTCCCTTGCGTTCGTCCCGCAGTTGCTTCAAGGCCTTGTGGATGTCGGCCTCTTTCTTGACGACTTGCGCTCTTTCTTCCAGGAAAGCGAGACGGGCGGCCTCGAACTTTTCGTTCTGTTGCCGCAACTCCGATCGGACCGCGTCCGTTTCCTCCCGAATGACTTTGAGTGCTCTTTGATCGGCTTCGTGTTGCGCGTGGAGCTCGGCATACTTCTTCTTATCGCGTTCAACCTGTTTGGCGGATTCGCGCGCCTTCTGACGATCGTGCTCGAGGTGCTGCCGCGCCGATTCGAGTGCGACGCGCTCGTCGCGAAGGTCGTCCTGCGCGGCTTGCAACTCCTCTTTTTCGGTCTGAATGCGGGCAAGGTCAGCCTGAACCCGCGTCATCTGAGCCTTGGTTTCGGCGGTCTCTTTGTCGATTTGCCGACGCCGCTCGTCGAGCTCGCGATGCAATTTCTCCACTTCGCTGCGGGATTTGGCGAGGGCCGTCTCTTGACCCTGATGCCGCTCAATCGCGGCATCGATCTGCCTCTGCCGTTCGGCCAGCTTTGACTCGCGAGGTTCGATTTCCGCCTCGCGTTTCTCAAGCTCTTGCAGGCGGAGTTGGAGATCGGCCTTCTGCGCAGCCGCCTGCTCGGCCTCCCGCGCGAACTGCTCGACCTCTTTCCGAAATGCCTGGCGTTCCTCTTCGAGCGCGCCTTCCTGAGCGAGAAATTCCTCTTGCCGGGTTCGTAGCTCGTCCTGCTGCGTGCGAAGTCCGGTCTTTTCCTGCTTGATCCGCTCCAACGCCTCGCGGACTTCGGTAGCCGCCTTGTCTGCTTCCCGGGTTTGCACGAGAAGCGCGGCTCGCTCCTCTTCGAGCTTGAACTGCAGCGAATGCAGAGACTCTTCGCGATCCGCGAGGGCCGCGGCCAGGTCGTTCTGCTTCAAAGCAGCGGCGTCGAGACGCTCGCGCTCGTCCTCGGCGCGTTCCCATTCCTCGTCGACGGCCTGCTTCCGCTTACGGATTTCCGCGTCGATAGCGGGGCGGTCAGCAATCTCACGGTCCAACTGCTCGCGACGCTGGATTAAGTCCGCATTCTCGGCC
>CAYWOV010000101.1:0-7991 GCA_964459965.1 uncultured Planctomycetaceae bacterium
GAGCGTTCCGACGAGCGAGTCGGCCCGATGGTCTTTCGGAGAGAAATCTCCGCTTGAACACGCGCTAGGCGACGGCGAAGACTTCGAACTTCTGTTTACGGTCTCGGAGGAGGACGGCCGCCGCTTGCTGGCAAACCCGCTGTTCCAGACGCCCCTGGCACACATCGGTGACATCACGGCGGAGCAGACATGCCGGCTCATCCATCCTGATGGACAAACTTCGCCGCTCGATCGCGTGGGTTGGGTGCATCGCATCTAATCATCGCTCGCGAAATGGCAGCCGCAGGCGCCTTCGCGGGTTCTCGATCATAGATCGTCGACGTCGGCCGCGCGGCGGCGCCTGACGGCAGCTCCACCCTCAGGCGACGACAGCCCACCGCCTCCGGAGACTTGGCTCGTTGCATGCTCGTCGGCGGTTACCGCAGCAACAATGCGTGTCGCAGGTCCGGGAGAAATGCCCAACACGACGATCGCCAAGGCCGCCAACAGCCCAATCGCGAAAGGAGCCCTCTCTAAGAACTTCAGACGCGGGCGTCGATCATCCGACAGCACTTCCACTCGCGACGTGTCCAAATCATCAAACAGCACCCTCTTGACGAATCCGAGCGTCACCACCGCCAGCAGGATCAAACCCCCCGCCGCGGCGATCGCGACAACGACGTAGTCGACATTTTGATGCGGCAGGAAGCCGTGTTCGGCAGGAACACTGATGGACAACACCGAACGCAAAATGGCCACGCGCGACCAAAACCCCGCAAATGGAGGAATGCCGGCCAGACTCGCCGTCAGAACACAAAGTGCCGCCACCGTCAGGGTGTCGCCCCGGACGACGTCGGCAACTTGCTCGATTTCATCCAGGCGCCGATCCGATTGCCGGCGCGAAGCGACGAGCGCGAGGAGTCCGACGATCGCGAGCGAGTCGAACGCGAAACACAAGCACGCTGCGCCGACGCCACCGGGCACTTCCATCCCGAGCCAAGGCGTGGCGGCCGGACGAGCCCTCTCCGAACATCCCGCGGCGAGCGCGACCAGAATCAGGCCGCTCTGAAAAACGACCAAGAAAGCCAACAGTCGACGGACGCGACTCTGACCAACGGCAAGTACGCTACCCATTAGGATCGTAAGGAATCCGACAGCCGTGAAGAGCGTCTGCGCGGTTCCGTGCAAACGTGGCGCCCCGTCGACCAAGATGCGAATCATTAACAACAACGCGGCACCTCTCGGGAAAAGCGCCGTCAACCCGATCGACCAAAACTTAGCGCCATCGAAAATTTCGGCAGCCGCGAGCTGGAATGGCGCCGCCAGGAAGTGCACGCTCAGCCCCGCGAAGAGCAAGACAAAGCCGATTTGTCCCGCGATGGGTGACGTGACCGCCAGTGTTCGCACGTGTCGCGACGTGGCAAGCTGTGGAAGGGCGGCACGGAGGTCGTCGAGGTTAGTTGTCCCGAAATAGAGTCCGACCAGGACTGCGCCCCCGACGAGCATCGCGAGAGCCAAGAGATTGAGCGCCAGAGAACGCGCGGCCGCAGCCCGTGTGGTTCCATCTCCCGGCTCGACAAAAAGCAACATGGTGGTCGGCAAAGCGGCAACTTCGATCGCGATCAAACTTAGGGACAGGTCGTTGGCGATCACAGCCAGCAGAACACCGGCAAGGGAAAGCAACAACATCGCGAACCGGAGATCCAGTCGCGATGATTGCCCGTCATTGGCTGCCAGGGCTGCCAGTAAGCCGAATCCCAGCGCCAACCACGTTGCGCTTCTCCCGAGACGATCATGAATGAAGAATCGCCCGATCGCGGCCATTCTCAATGGGTCACTTGCTTGCACCGCTACGACCGTCTGCGTTTCGGGCGCTCCGAGGCTCGGACGGTCTTTTGTCAGGAATTGTTCTCGACCGACCGCCCCAGCAGCCAATGAGAACGCGGTTCCGCAAAGCAACGCGCACAAGATGTCCGATTTCCATGCGCGGCCCGCGACCACCGTCACGATCCCCATCGCGAACAATATTCCGGCCGGTAGGGCCGCGACCGCGTCAGCCACTCGCTTTCCTTTGGTCAAGAAGAAAGAGAAGCCATGCGCAACGATGCGCTAACCAGGTCGACGACGGCCTGCGGCCGCAGACCGATAAATAGGATGCCGGCAATCAGCGGCGCGATCAGCCAGAGTTCCGCGGGGAGCAGATCGTTCGGCCGGCCGCGAACGATCGATGCGATTTGGTCATCAGCCGTGGGCGCGATGTCTCCGCCATCGATCGGACTAAAGACGACTCGCTCGAGCATCCAGAACATGGCCCAAGCGACAATCAAACCCGCAATCATCGCCACAAGCGCACTGAGCCATTCGAACGCGAAAAGTGCTCCCAATAACGGAAACAATCCGGTGAAGCCGCATAGCCCCGGAACTCCAACGAGTGAAAGCACTGCCAAAAGCAGAGCGCACGAGACGTGAGGCAATCGCCGCCAAATTCCGCCGAGGACAGACAGATCGCGCGCTTCAAAACGCATTTCGAGGAGCGCGAACAAAAACAGGAGGAGCGTTGATGCGAGCCCTCCGCCAATCGCCAGCAAGACGGCACCGCTTGTGCCCGGTGATTGCTGCGAGAAAAAGCCGGCGAGGGCGAGTGATGTTTGAGACAGGCCCGCGTAGGCCGTCAATTTGCGCAAATCGCCATGCGCAAGTGCAAGCAGGCTCTCATAGACGGCCCCCAAAACGACGAGCCCGACCAGTAAGTCGCCCCATACTCCCAGTTCGCCGCAAATCGGTCCCACGAATCGTACGAACGTGTACGTGCTGACTCGCAAGCCGGCACTCAACATCGCCAGACCCGCGCAGAGCGGACCCTCGGAAACCGTTGCCGTGAACCAGGTATGAAAGGGGACCAACGGTGTTTTAATTGCCAACCCGAGAATCAGAGCCGTCAACAACCAACGCCGGGCGTGTCTCCAGTATTCCTGTCCGCCGACCTCGTCGCCCGCCAGCCGCGGAACATCTCGCGTCAACGAACTCAATGAATACGAAAGGTCATGCCTTGGACGGTCCGTCGACTCGGCCGACATTCGCCCCGCCGCGACGACCAATCCCAGGACGGCAATCAGCACGAGCATGTCGGCAGCCAGATTGTAAACGAGAAACTTCCGGGCGATCGGTGCGCTTTCGTGTCCACCCCACCCACTGATCAGCAGGAAGAGTACGACCGTGGTCGACTCGATGGACAGGCAATACAGTATGGCGTCGTCGGCGAAAAAGACTCCCAGAAACGCCGCCTCGAGGAGCAAGAGGAGTCCGTACAAGAGGGCGGGCCTTTTGAGATCGCACTGTCGGCCGACGAAGATGACCGGCAGCCACGTCGCTGCCGCGAGGAAGGCGAAGAGGCCGCCCAATGCCCCGGGCCCACGAATTCCGAGCACGAGATCGACAACTGTCGAACAAAGTACAACGCAGAACGTCAACAGCGAGGCGGTCAATGCGATCCGCCGAAATGTCGGAGGGCCGGTTGGCACACTTTTCCCGGAGAAGAGATCGAAGGAAAAGCGCGACGCCAGAGCAATTGCCGCCGCGCCGAACAGCGGGATCGCGACGGCAATAACCGCGAATTGCCGAACCTGAAAGATCAGGGCAGCCAGCCATTCGGTGACGCTATGAAACTCGATCATTTTCTGACGATTTCCGCCGCATCACCGCTGTAACTGGTTGGAATCGCTCGGCTACCTCAACCAAACGACGACCGCCGCCAGCAACGTCGTTCCGACGGCGGCCGACGTCAAGTAAAACAGTACGCTCCGACCCTGGACCGGCTCCAACATGTACGCCGCGGTTTCGACCGCGCTGGCCGGAGCCCCGGAAACAAAACCGTCAATAAAGAACCAGTCGACAAAGCGGGCGAACTGGGCCAGCCCGCGGATCGGCAAAACAATGAGAACGAACAGGAAGCCGTCGCAGTAGAACCGATGGCGACCCAATCGAGCTAGCAAGGCTTCGCGCGTCCCGTATGGTCGATCGGCCGAATCCGGTCGCGACCGCGGCCAGCCGGCGATGAATCCAGCCAAGGCCGGCAAGCAACCGACTAGGCTCGCAACCGGACTTCCGCCGGCGAGAGTCAACAAGCTTGTTCCCGCCGAAGCACTCGGCGTCAACGTCAACGCGCCGTCCGCCAAGCCGACAATAACGCCGCACGCCGCGAGCATCAGAATCGAGCAACTCGTGAGTATGCCGGAGAATATGGACCGGCTTTCAGCGAAACCCACGTCGTCAAGCGGGGGCGCAGAAGGCAGAGCGAAGATCCGCCTCGCGCGCTCGGCAAGTAGCGCGCGCGTCATTGCAAATGCTGCAAAGAACTGCGCGAAGCAGGCGAGAACAACCGCCAGACCGAGTGTCGCGCTTCCGCGACTGGCCGCAATCAGACCCGCGCTGGTGATGCCGCCTTGTCCACAAATACCGGAAAACAAGAGGACAACGGAGACTGCAGCCGCACCGGCTCCGATGCGACGCTCGAAGAAACTTTGCAACCGCCGTCCGCCAAAGCAACCCAGGACCGCCGCCGAGGTTGGAATGAAAGTCGCCGTCAGCACGACGCTCCAAGCGCCGGCCACCGGCACACGGAGCGACAGCCCCAGCACAATCAGGCCGAACACACTGGCGCACGCGAAACCAGCTTGCGTCCGCACGTCGGTCTCCGACCAGGCGCAAATCGCGGCGATCAACGCCGACGCGGCCCCCAAAAAAACCGCAAAATGCGAGGCGGCCGATGCCGCGTCCATCACAGGGAAAAAACGGATCAGCAGCACAGCGCCGGCCGGCATCAGACAAATGCCCTCAACGAGGGTCGACGTTAACGGAGGAACTTCGGCCAGCCCTGCGACCCAACCCAGAAAGGGATAGAGCGCACAACGAACGGCTGCCGCCCCTAGCAGGCACAGCCCAATAAAATGCACGAGCGCAAAGCGCTGTGCCACCCCATGAATCCGCAGGTATTGAAACAAATCGTCAAAGTCGAGCGTCTGGTAGCCGACCGCCAACGCAAAAACGGCGCACAACAACCAAAACTCGGCGACGCGATGGACGAGGACAAATTTCTTCGCCGCAGCGGCCTGCGGACTCGTCTGGATGCCGGCAGCGTACATGAAATAGCCTGCGATTGAGGCGATTTGCCAAAAGACGAAGAGTTCCCCGGCATTCGTCGCCAGCACGATTCCCAGCGACGAAGCCAATAGGAATGAGGAGGCGATGTACATCAGACGACCGGATGGACTGTCCGGTACGTCCGACCGATTCCACCCAAGCGCGCAAAACGTGGAGAGCGACATGACGGCCGCCAGGCAGGCGCTTGGCAGGTCGAGGCAGACGGCGAACTCGATTTGAAAAGGGTCGTGCAGTCCGCTCGTCAGCCAGACTCCCAGGCTGAGTGGAAGTTGGACGCCAAGGCCGCCCCCGTAGAGTCGCACCACCGCCGCAGCGGCCGCAAAGAACGAAACAGCCGCCCCCAGCATGCACAATCCGCGGCCGAGCCGGCGGCTCCGCGTCAGCCCGAACGCGGCGATCCCGCCAGCGGCTACCAGTGGAGCCAGCAGGACGACGAGTGCCAAGAACGACTGCACGGAGTCCATCAGCGAGAACGCTCGAATGACGCATTGCGCCGCCGGTGCTGCAGACCAGCCGGTGACACATCAAGATGGTAAGGCGATAGAATAACGTGGCCCCGCCGTAAGCGACAGCCGGCCGTCGCCCCTGTTTGCCGGTGAATCGCGGCCGATTAACGACGGCTGGATCGCAAGTGACAAACCGGACGCGCCGCATGGATCCGATCGCCATTCTCAAGGATTTGATTGCCCGGCCGAGCGTCAATCCGATGGGTCGTTCCGTCTCCGGTCCGGAATTCTTCGAGGGGCGGATGACAGATTATCTGGTCGATTTTTTCGCGCGGCTTGGCGTTCCGTGCCAGCGGATAGAGGTCGCGCCGGGACGCGCCAATGTCATCGCGCGGTTTGACCGACCGGGAAGCAAGACTACGCTTCTTTTTGATGCGCATCAGGACACGGTTCCTGTCGACGGGATGACGATCGCCCCCTTCGTGCCCATCGAACGCGACGGTCGCATCTATGGCCGGGGCGCCTGTGACGTAAAGGGGGGCATGGCCGCCATGCTGACTGCGTTCGCGCGGCTCGTGCGCGAACGGCCGCCCAACGCCGCCAACGTGGTGATGTCGTGCACGTGCGATGAGGAATCGACCGTGATGGGGATCCACGATCTGGCGAAGCTGTGGAGCGACCCGGCACGGAAGGGCTCGCTCCTCGAAATCCGCCCGGACGCCGCCGTCGTCGCGGAGCCGACCGAGCTGGATGTCGTGGTGGCACACAAGGGTGCGACTCGCTGGAAACTTCGCACGCGCGGCGTGGCTTGCCACAGCTCCAATCCGACCGACGGCATCAACGCCATTTACCGCATGGGTTGCGTGCTTGCCTGCTTGGAGGAGTTCGCGCAAGCACTGCCGACGCGCGTCCCGCCGCATCCGCTCTGCGGGCCGCCCACGTTCAGCGTCGGTCGCATTGAGGGGGGAATCAGCGTCAACACGGTCCCCGACGAATGCACGATCGAAATCGATCGCCGCACAATTCCCGGCGAAACGACCGACGTCGTCGCTGAGTTGACCGATTTTCTTCGGCCCCGGCTCGATTTCGAAGTCGAAATGCTGCCACCCTGGACCCGCGCACCGGCACTGCCCAACAGTGACAATCTCGCATATGCCGACCGGCTGCTGCGAATCGTGCGCGACGTACGGGGGCGCGGCGAGAAAGTGGGCGTTCCGTATGGCACGCACGCTTCTCGACTGGCGGCGGTGGGACTTCCGTCCGTCGTTTTCGGCCCCGGCTCGATCGCTCAGGCTCACACCAAGGACGAGTGGATTGCCGTCGGGGAACTCGATGCCGCTGCGGAAATCTACTATCGTTTCGTGTCCGCCGGCTGACCGAACTTGCGTCAAAGGGCCGCTTGACCAGCTTCGGCGACAGGGAGTAGATTGAGCGCTGTCGCACGCATTTTCACGGCTCGCGCCCGTGGTGAAATGGTATCACGGCAGCTTCCCAAGCTGCGAGTGCGGGTTCGATTCCCGCCGGGCGCTTATTGCATTCGAAAGCCCCACCGACGGCCATTGGTGGGCTTGAGTGCGCGCTTGTTTGCTTAGGAGTTTCGCGAGTCAGCGCGAAAACGTTGCAAACCCAGGCACAGAATAATCCACAGCGCAACCGCCGATTCGCGCCAGTTGATCTTCGAGGCACCGAAACGCCGCTCGCGGAAGATGATGGGCGTCTCCTCGAAGCGACAGCCGACGCGCCGGCAACGATAAAGAATTTCTTCCTGGAAGGCGTAACCACGGGCCCGCACGCGATCGAGATCGATCTGCGAAAGCTTCGTCACCCGGTAGCAGCGATAAGCACCGCTATTGTCACGCGTCGAAAGCCCGAGCAAGAGCCGCGCGTACCAATTGATTCCGCGGCTCATAAAATGCCGACCCCGGCTCCAGTCTGCGATTCCACCGCCGGCGACGTACCGCGAACCGATCGCAACGTCGGCCCGCTGCATGCACTCCACAATGGCCGGGAGGTATTGCGGATCGTGACTGAAGTCTGCGTCCATATTGAGCACGAATTCGTATCCATGCGCAATCGCATCACGAAATCCGGCCAGCGTCGCCGCCCCAAGACCTTCTTTGCCTGCCCGGTGCAGGACGCGAACACGCCCGTCGTCCGCCGCCAGTTCGTCGGCGGCGCGCCCCGTGCCGTCCGGTGAATTATCATCGATGACAAGCACATCCGCCTCCGGCAACACGCATCGAATTTCCGGCACCAGGAGCGCGATATTCTCGCACTCGTTATACGTGCAAAGCGTCACCAGAATGCGCGGCTGAAACATGATAAGTCGTGAGTGGCGAGCCTGAGGGCAGACCACTAAAAAACCCCGACCGGTCGCGGCGGTCGGGGTTCGTCTTGAGAGCAAAA
>CAYWOV010000102.1:0-7976 GCA_964459965.1 uncultured Planctomycetaceae bacterium
TCGGCGGCCTGCTTCCGCGTAGAGGGCCGACCAGTCGACTCCGCCCCATTTCCGCCGCGGCCAGGCTTCTCCCATCAGCAGGTTTTCGGCGATCGACAGATGATCGAAGCCGGTCAACTCCTGCTGAATCGTCGTGATCCCCGCATCAAGCGCGTCCCGCGGTGAAGCGAAACGCGTGTCGCGGCCGGCGATCTTGATCGATCCTTGGTCCGGGGGATAGACGCCGCTGAGTAGCTTGATGATGGTCGACTTGCCGGCACCGTTCTCGCCGACGAGCCCAACAATCTCGCCCGGATCAATGGTCAGATCGATCGCTTTGACCGCGTGGATCCCACCAAATGACTTCGTGACGTGTTGAAGTTCAACGAGCGGTTGAAGCATAAGCATGCGCTGCCATGACCACGGCTCCGTGGACGACGACCTGTTCACCGAGTTGCGCGGGCAATATCGCGTATGAGTTCCGCAAAGGCGGGAAGACATATTGCCCGACGCGCCGCCGGAGAGGGTCGAAGAAAACCGCATCACCGGCGAGCGACACGCCGCCGCCGACGATGACGACTTCGATCGCCAAAAGCGTGATCACCTGTGCGATACCCCATCCGAGAGCCTGGCAGGCCCGGTCCATGACCCCGCTCGCAATCGGGTTCCCCGCTTGGGCCGCGTCGGCGACCATTTTGCCCGTGAGCTGTCGAGGGTCGTCGTGACAGAGTTTGAGCAGTTCGGCCGCATCGCGATCCTCGGCACGCTTTCGCGCGAGGATCTCACGAATCGCCGCTTCAATCCCCCGGCCGCTCGAGATGGACTCGATCGTTTGGCCCGGATTGATCGCATCCAGGCCGGGTCGCAAATGACCGATTTCGGCAACCGCCGGCCGGTGCGATCCGAAGAGGGCACCGTCAAGAACCAGGCCGCCCCCCACGCCTGTTCCGATGGTGACGTAAAACACGCTGCGTTTTCCACGGCCGGCGCCAAAGCGCGCTTCGGCCAGCGCGGCCATGTCGCAGTCGTTGCCGAGGAAAGTCGGCACACCGAAGGTCTTGCTGCACCAATCCGCGAGCGGAAAATTGTCCCAGCCGGCGACCTGGTGACTCGTCGTTACGATGCCCGCGGGGCCGTCGATGGGGCCCCCGAAGCCGAATCCAATCGCTTGGAACGGACATTCGTTCAATAGTTCGCGGCCCGCCCGTTCGATTTGCTCCAAAATACCAACGGCGCCTCGGGACGCCTCGACGTCGAGTCGCCGGAACGCGGCAAACGGCGGACCCACGCCCGTTCCGACGCCGAGCTGAAGCTTTGTTCCGCCGATTTCGATGCCGAGGAACATCGCCACGGCTCAGGTCTCGTCAGCGTAATGGACGAGCGAAAAGACCTCGTGCGGCGCGAGCCGTTTGCGGCCGTTCAAGAAATCCAACTCGATCAGGAAAGCCGTGCCGACGACGGTCGCTCCGGCCTTTTCCACCATGCCGATGCATGCACCCATCGTACCGCCCGTGGCAAGCAGATCATCGACCATCAAAACGCGGTCGGCCTGTGCGACTGCGTCGATGTGCATTTCTAGCGAGTCCTTTCCGTATTCCAACTCGTAGTGAAAGGAGTGGGTATCGAAGGGCAACTTGCCGGGCTTGCGGACGGGGATGAATCGCGCCTTGAGCGCGAGAGCCAGCGGTGCCGCGAAAATGAATCCCCTCGCTTCGGCCGCAACGACCGCGTTCACGCGGCTGCTGCGATAGTGATCGGCCAGCGCGTCAACGACTTGCTGGAAGGCGTCTGGCGCTGCCAGGAGCGGCGTGATATCGCGGAACATGATTCCCGGTTTGGGAAAATCGGGGATCGAGCGAATATAACGCTTGAGCTCTAAGGGCTCATTCATGGAGCAGTCTTCCGACCTGAAATAGGGCCGGGTGTAGCCCGGAGTTGACGTTGTGCGCGCTCGACGAGAGGCGCCGCCTGAGGATCGTTCTTGTAGAGGTCGACGATTCCTTGCCAGATTCGCGCGGCTTCGTCGTGCTTCCCTTGCTTTGCCAAGCCGTCTGCTCGGTCGAGCGCGGCAGACACGAAGGAGCTGTCGGCCGACGTCTCGGCGCTTCGGTCGCGGAGCTCGTCGAGAGACTCTTGGACAAGCCTGAGGTCCGGTTCATATTGCGGATTGCCGGCCAAAAGGGCGGCAAGATCGGAGAGAGTTTTCTCAGCCCCCGCGATGTCTCCCTGCTCTTGCTGTTGCCGCGACCAGGCGAGAATGCGATCGATCTCGGAACCTGGCCCGCGTTTGCCCGCACCTCGTCGCAGTGGCCTCTTTTCGAGTCCCGCCTTCCGTTCCGCGATACGGACGCGGTCCAAATACGGTTTCAGCTTCTCATCCCATTCCGGCGATTGAAGTGCGACGAGGGGCGCAAAGTAATCATCGCGAACCTCCCGCCAGTTGGCCCTCTCATCCTGGTCCAAGAGCGCAACGCCTTTGTCGAAGCGCTGTTCCGAAGTTAGGGCCCTGTTGTGCGTCCAAAAGGCGATGCCGACGACAACAATCACCAACGCGCCGACGAGGAGCCAGGTGTTTTCGAGGATCGCTTTCAAACGTGACGGAGCATTCTGCGCATCGATCTCGGCGCGAAAGAGATCGTGCATCAGCGTGCCTGGGCCGGGCCCGGCACCCATCCCGCGCGCGGAACCCACGCGTTGCCCGGAGGCGACGTCGACCGTCGGTGCGTCTGCGCTCGTCGAGACGTTGTCAAGCGTCACGTCGGTCGACGAGAGTTCGACCTTCCGTAGCAGCTCTTGCAGCTTGCGGTTGACCACATATGCGTCAGCGAACCGCTTTTCGGGATCTTTCTCCATCAACTGACAAACGATGTCGTCGAGCCAATGAGGTATGTCCGGCACCCTGAGCCGTGGTCGATCGAACTGGCTGTACGTGTGCTTGTGGATCACGTCGAGCGTCGTCTTGCCTGAAAAGGGAGGACGACCCGTCAACATGACGTACATTACCGCCCCCAGCGAATACAAATCGCTGCGCTTCGTGATGCGGCGCCCTTGGCCTTGTTCTGGAGACATGTACTCGGCCGTGCCGATGATTCCGCCGGTTACTGTCAGTTTCGACCCTGCAAAGACCTGGGCGACACCGAAATCGGTAAGCTTGATTTCCCCGTCGGGTGCCAAAAGCAGGTTCGACGGCTTGAGGTCCCGATGAATGATGCCGGCGTCATGCGCGGCCTTCAGCGCGATGCAAATCTGGATCGACAGCTCCACCACCTCCCGCCAGGGCAGCCGTTTTTCGCGGCGGAGCCGAGCCGTGAGCGTCTCGCCCTCGACGTATTCCATCGCGTAGTAGTGCATATTGCCGTCGACGCCCTGGTCATAGAGCTCGACCACGTGCGGGTTCTTTAGCTTTTGGAGCGAATCGATTTCGCGCATAAACCGGGCGACCAACCCCTCTTCGCGCGCGAGTGACGGGGCGAGCACCTTGACTGCGACCTGATTGCCCGTTTGCTCATGGTGACCCAGGTACACCGTTCCCATTCCACCGGCGCCGAGGCGGCGGTCGATGAGATAGGGTCCAACCCGCGAAGGGTCTGCTTCAACGGGGATTTGACGAGAGGCGGTCAATTGAGTCCTCGCGGGCTTCTGGCCGATTGTCGTCAATCATGCCACAATCGATGGCGAAAGTCAGGTCGTGCGCTGAGAAGGGATCGGATGGTATTAGAAAACGCAGCGGGTGCGAAAAAGGCGGCGTTGTTGATTGCACACGGCAGCCGCGTCGATGCTGCGAACCGCGATCTTGTCGGTCTTGCTGAAGCGCTCCGCGCCCGAGACGCTTTCCCTGTCGTCGAGATTGGATATCTGGAATTGGCGCAGCCAACGATCATTGACGGCGGAATTGCGTGTGTTCAACAAGGAGCCGAACGCGTCTTTTTGCTCCCTTATTTCCTTTCGGCCGGAGCCCACGTGACCAACGATCTTGAGCGCTTTCGACGAGAGTTGAGCGATCAATTTCCGCACGTCCGTTTTAATTTGTGCAAACCCCTATCGTTGCACCCCCTATTGGTCGACATCGTGATCGATCGTCTCAAGGAGGCCGAGCACCCAGAATCTGGCTGACTGGGTTGTGTGGGAAAAATAGAAAAACCCTGCGGTCATTAGTTTTAGGAATTTCCTTTCACAGCGGGATTTTCTGCTTCAGGCGCTAACCGTTGTGAGCCGAAGGATACCGGTAGGTCCCTCATTTCCGGCTCCTTCGGGTGGCTGAACAATGAATGTTCACTTGGCAGAATCGGAATCGATTTCTTGGCAGGCTCAAACCGTCCACGCAAAACCGGCGGACATTGTGGCCGAAGTTCTGCGGTCCGCTCACCGGATTCGCGGTGTGCTGGCGTCGCATTTTGCGGAATTCGGTTTGAGCGACGCGCGCTTCACCGTTCTGCAAATTGTTCGCGACTCGCTGCCTCGCGGCTGCACGCAGACCGAGTTGGCCGAACGCTTGCAACAATCCGAGTCGAGCGTGAGCACGCTTGTCGATCGGATGCGCGCGGCGGATTTGCTGTACCGCCTCCGCTCGAAGTCGGACCGGCGAAAATGCCTGCTGGTTCTCACGGACCATGCCCGCGAGGTGCTCGAGAAACTTGAGCGCTGTCATCACGAGCGAATGGCCGGCCTACTCAGTTGCTACAGGTCCGATCAACTCCACGACCTGGCCGTATTGCTGAAGATCCTCGACACGGAATTATCGCGGCGAGAGATGGCAGGCACCGATCCGCCGACACCCATTGGAGCCGCCGTTATTCCGCACCCGCGGTTGACGGCTGAAACAAGCGAGACGGTCCTTCGGCCAACAGGCTGAGGACGAGCCGGCCGTTTCGCATGCAAACTGGCCGCCGCTTGCTTTTTGTCCGCTCCGTGATTCCATTATCATGGAATCATGAAAATGGCCGGACAAGTTATCGATTTGCATAAGTACTACGATCTGGGCTCGGTCGTCGTGAAGGCGCTTCGCGGGGTTTCAATGGACTTCCCCGAGGGCGATTTCGTGGCAATCATGGGCTCCTCGGGAAGCGGTAAGAGCACGCTGCTGAACTTGCTCGGCGCTCTGGACCGGCCGACGCACGGCAATTACATCCTCGGCGGGCGCGACGTTTCCACGATGACGGATGACGACTTGTCGCAGGCCCGCAACGAGATGATCGGTTTCATTTTTCAATCGTACAACCTGATCACGCAATTTACCGTCCTGGAGAACATCGAAGTCCCCTTGCACTATCGGCGGGGCTATCCGGTGATCAGTCCGCAGGATCGCAACCGCTGTATTGAATTGGCCACCGAGGTCGGCCTGGCCGACCGGTTGGACCATCGCCCTTTTCAACTTTCCGGCGGACAGCAGCAGCGCGTTGCCATCGCCCGCGCCCTGATCAACGATCCGGAAATCATTCTGGCAGACGAGCCGACCGGCAACCTTGATTCCAAAACGGGCGAAGAGATCATTCAGATCCTCGACCGTCTGAACCGCCACGGCCGAACAATCATTATGGTGACGCACGAATCGGACGTCGCCCGCCGCGCGAAGCGGCAAATCCACATGAAAGACGGCCTCATCGCCGGCACTGGCATGTTCCACGGCTGAGCTGCTTTTGGCAGCGCTTGCCCGCAGCTATTTTTTCCGTCGCCGCTCCGCGACGTTGACCGTGCGCAGATCCAAGGGTCCCATAGGGCGTCCGTCCCGGGACCGCAATTCCAGCGGCTTGACGGGCTTCCCACTTTCTCGGTCTACGAGCCGCAATTCAAGTTCCCCCTTCTCGAACAGATTGCGTTCTCCCCATTGCCGTAGAGACACGAGCACCAGGTAGAGATCGCGGCCCATTTCCGTTAGCTGGTACTCCTGATAGGCGCTGCCATCCGAAGCGGGAGCCATCATGAGCACGTCGTGCGAAACGAGTTTCTGCAACCGGGTGCAAAGAATGTTCTTTGCCAGGCCCAGGCTCTTTTGAAACTCGCTGAACCGGCGTTTACCCAGAAACGCGTCGCGTATGATCAAAAGAGACCACCAGTCGCCGATCACCTCCAGCGACCGCGCGATGGGACAGGGCGACTTTCCTAAGCACTTGCGCTTCACGACCTTATTTCCCTGTCAGCGTCGAAGAGAACAAATCATCCGGAAAACTCGTTGTCTTTTGAGACGACCCTCCCTATTCTAGCGATGGTTTCATTTTTAAACCAACTGTGGAACCTCAAAAGGCAACTCGGAAGGAAGAACTCATGCCAACGAAAAAGCTCGCGGGCAAAGTCGCTGTCGTTACGGGCGCGTCGAAGGGGATCGGGGCCGCCATCGCAACACAACTGGCCGATGAGGGGGCGTCGGTCGTGGTCAACTACGCCTCCAGCAAGCCGGGGGCGGAGAAGGTAGTGGCCGAAATCACCGGCAAGGGAGGCAAAGCCATCGCCGTGCAGGCCGACGTCGCCCAAAAGGCCGACATTCAGAGGCTCTTCGTCGAGACCAAGAAAGCCTTCGGTCGGCTGGACGTGCTTATCAACAATGCCGGCATTTACGAGTTCGCACCGCTGTCGGAAATCACGCCCGAGCACTTCCATAAAATGTTTGACCTGAACGTGCTGGGGCTGATTCTCACGACGCAAGAGGCCGCGAAGTACTTCGGACCGGACGGTGGAAGTGTGGTCAACACGAGTTCGGTGGTCAGCACTTATGGGTTTCCGAATGCCGCGGTCTATAGCGCCACCAAGGCCGCGGTCGACGCCGTTACGCGGTCACTTGCCAAGGAGCTGGGTCCGCGCAAAATCCGCGTCAACTCCATCAACCCAGGGATGGTCGAGACCGAAGGTCTGCATTCAACCGGCGTCATTCAGCAGAGTCAGGACACGGCGAACGTGACTCCCTTGGGTCGGATCGGCCAGCCGCAGGACATCGCTCCAGCCGCGGTATACTTTGCCTCGTCCGATTCGTCGTGGGTGACCGGTGAGACGCTCTACGTGTCTGGCGGCTTCCGCTGAGCCGATTGCGCGAGTTAATGTGGGCCTTTTTTCGGCGGTCACTCGAATGTGAGGAGGCTGTTGCGTTGGCTAATTCTAAATTCACGGTCGAGCATGTCCGTCTGACCACAGACAGGCCGTTCGACGAGGTCGCCGCTGCGTTCGTGCGGCGACTGGGCAAGTTCGACGCCGAGGTGTATAAAGATTTGGTCCGGGGCCGCGATCCGCAAGCGACCAAGGCCAGAATTCAGGCGATGGTTGGGCCGAGTGGCTTCATGTTGTTCAACATGAATGATCATGGCTCGCTCCTTGGAATTCTCGGCCAGGCGCGAAAAGCAATCCAATACGTCGTCGGCAACCCGCTTTTCGCAATTGAAATGACGCGGTACGACATCAGAGCGGCCCTGTATGCCCCGCTGCGTGTGCTGATCTACGAGGAAGGGGCTCACACCTGCATCGAGTACGACAAACCGTCATCACTGTTCGGCCAACTCGGCAACGAGCGGGTCAACGAAACGGCCGCCTCGCTCGACTGTAAGCTCGCGGATCTGACGGTCGAGGCGATCTGCTGATTGCCTTGGGTTACTGTTCGCGTTCCTGAAGTAAGTAGTTCAATTTTTTGGCGCTCGTACAAAAAAGGGGTCGCGATGATTTTCGGCATACCCCCGCTCACCTTCGCGCACGTCGTCATCAGCCTGATTGGGATCGCCTCGGGAGTCGTCGTGCTTTTCGGTTTCTTCGCGCGGAAGCGGCTCCCGGCCTGGAACGCGATTTGTCTCTTAAGCACCATCGCGACGAGCGTAACCGGATTCATCTTCTTTCCATTCGAACACTTTTTGCCCTCCCATGGCGTGGCCATTCTTTCGCTCGTCGTGCTGGCACTGGCGTGCGTTGCACGCTATGTCCGACACCTCAGAGGCGCGTGGAGTCGGGTCTACGCGGTCACCTCCGTCATCGCCCTGTATTTCAATGTGTTTGTATTGGTCGTCCAGCTCTTCTTGAAAGTG
>CAYWOV010000103.1:0-7973 GCA_964459965.1 uncultured Planctomycetaceae bacterium
CCGGCAAACCCTGGTTGCTCGGAAAACCACCGATGTGGACTAATTCGGTATTCCGTCGTCGCTTTGCTGCAAAGCGACGTCTAAAAAATCGGCCATTGCCGCTGCCGTTGGCACTAGCCCTGCTGATCTCCGTGCCAGGCTGCTCGTTGGCTGTGATGGCTGGTAAGGTGTTGCTGGGCGACGTCAAAGTGCAGTCCCAGTTCCGGCAGGCAACAAAAACCGATCTCGCCAAGCTGAATCGCAAAGTTCTTGTTCTCTGCTCAGCTTCGGACACCATCCGCTCGGCCTATGCCTCGGTCGACTACGACATTCTCGAGGGGGTCATCCACCGGCTGAAAGTCAATGGGATTCACAAGATCGTAAGTCCCGATGCGGTTTCCGGTTGGCTCGACGATCACGGCGGGCGTTGCGACGATCTCCAGGAGATGGCCGAGCACTTCAACGCCGAATATGTCATTCATATCGAGGTGTCGCGGTTCACCTGCATCGAAGAGAACAGCCCCAATTTACTGCGCGGCCAGTCGGAGGGGCACGTTCGAGCCTATCACATGGATGATGGCGCTCCCGCGAAAAAGCTGCTTGAAGTGATGAACTCCGACTTTGTCTCGACCTACCCGGCCGGCAATCCAATTTCGGCAGACAAGAAATCGGAAACGAATTTCCAACGGGAATACATCGAACGCATCTGCCTCCAGTTGGCGCAGCTCTTCTACGACCACACGATGTCGGAAGCAATGCAATAACAGCGAGCAAGTCGTCACTTGGCGCGCGGGAACGCACACATGAAACCATGGACCTCGGGCGGGCGACAGACGCGATCGGCCAAAATACTTCTGGCCGTCGCTCTTGCGAGCGTCGTATCGGCGTCCGGGTGCAACTACTTCATTTTGCTGGGCTACCTCATCGGCGGACCTCCGTCAATCCAACCCGATTTCGACAAGTTGACAAAGGAATCGATGACGGACAAAGGGGTCAAAGTCGCTGTCGTCTGTTTCGCACCGGACGAGATCCGGCTGAATTACATCGACGCTGACAAGGACATTGCCAAGTACATCGCGCATCGGCTTTTTCAGCACAAGATCGTGGTCATTCAGCCCGATCGGGTGCAAGACTGGCTCGATCGGCACGACGATTGGGATAAGCCGGACGAGATCGGCGAAGCGACCGGCGCGACGCACGTCATTTTCGTTGACATGCACAAGTACAACCTCTTCGAGGAGAACAGCCACGAGCTGTTTCGCGGAAAGGCCGAACTCCTCGTCAGCGTCTTCAAGATGCAGAAGGGCGATCAGGCGGAAAAAATCTATACAAAGGAACTCACGTCCCTCTACCCGCTTTCCGCTCCGCGGGCCACGTCCGAGATCAGTTACGATCGGTTTCGACGTCAGTATCTGGGACGTTTGAGTGAAGAGGTCGGCCGGCTCTTTTACGAGTACTTCAACGGCGACGACATTGCGGACGTGATCTGATTATTCAGCCAATATTCAGAAATTCTGATCCGACGTTGTGATTCGAGATTGCAGTTGAGATCGGACTCTGTATATTGAGCGAAATTACGCGGAGTTTGCCGACTACGCTGTTTGTTATGTCGGTGGCTCTTGGGACATTAGGGCGGGCTTGAGCGGTTAGGCGGTTGGTTCCCCAGGCCTTCGTGCAGCCTGCGCCGGGGAATTCGGCTGGGAATTCGTTAACCGCTTCATGTTTGTGCAGAGGGGATTCGCGGTTCGGTCTATTTCAACTCAGGAGGGGAGTCGAATGGCTCAGATGAAGTGGTTCGGTGGATTGGCTCTGGCGACCGCGTTGGTTCTGGTGGGCAACACTAACGCGAACGCCTGGCACTATCACTCACACGGCTCGTATGGGAGCTGTGGCTCGTCCGGAGGATCGTATGGATCCTGGGGATCGCATGGATCCAGCGGTGGATTTTTCTCCCACGGTTCGCATGGCGGTTTCTTCTCACATGGATCCAGTGGGTCGTCTGGTTCCAGTGGCTACCACGGCTCCAGCGGATCACATGGTTCGAGCGGCTCATCGGGATCGTACGGCTCGTATGGTTCCTCCGGCGGCAGTCCGATCGGAACGGCATCCGCAGACTCCTCAGCGCCCTCGACGGCGGTTGTTGAGTCAGCGGATCGCGCGCAGCTCGTGCTTAACGTGCCCGTCGATGCGGTCGTCTATCTGAGCAATCAGCGGATGACCTTGGAAGGAAGCGTGCGAGAGTACACTGTGCCCGAACTCAAAGCGGGCCTCGAATACTCCTATCCGGTGCGAGTCGAAATGGTCCGCGATGGGAGGACGTTCAGTGCCAACTCGGATCAACAAATCCGGGCTGGGCAACGATTGAATCTCGTGTTTAGCCAAACGGCCGCGGGCCAATCCGCGATCGTCGCCCTGCGCGACTGATCGCCCGAGATGATTTAAGCCTTCGATTTTTTAGGCTTTTTGACGGCCATTTCTGGCAAAAGGAGGGGATGCCATTGGCTTCCCCTCCTGCTTTTGCATCCCGCCTTTTATCTCGCCGTGGTTGCCATTCAGTATTGCTACGGACATGTCGATCGACCTCTCTGCGTTGCGACGGAGCGTCGCCGCGCGTTACCGTTGCGATCGCAGGCATTCATCTGAATCGCCTGCCGGCTTCATCGTCTCGCGGGCCATCACCTTGGTTCCCCATTTGGGGACTTGCCCGTGGTAGAAACACGCTCGATCCCGGCCAGCCGCGCGCCGACTCCTCGCATCGCGACGGGTCGCTTACGCGCCGTCGCATCGACGGCCGGATTTGTCTTGCTGAATGTCTGGCTGTTGTATCACTTGGCGGCGATTGCTATCGCCCCGTGGTCCGTCCCCCCTTCATCGCGATTGGTCCAAAATGCCTGGCGAGTCGTCGGGGACTATGTGCAGATTCTGTTTCTGAATCACGGCTATCATTACTTCGCTCCGGAGCCAGGCAACAGCACGCTGGTCGCTTACGTTCTGGAAATGCCGGACGGGCGGCGGGAGACGGGGCGAATTCCGAATCGCGGAATCTGGCCGCGGCTGCTGTACCACCGCCATTTCATGCTGACGGAGTTCCTCGCATCGAGTGACGGTTTTCCGCCGGCAATACGCGAAGAACTCTTGCACGCGATGGCACGTGAGCTGTGTCGTGAACACGGAGCACGCGCCGTCACGTTAACCAAGGTGACTCACAAGTTGCCGACGATGGAGCGGATTCGCGCAGGAGGCACGCTGAACGACAATTACTCGGAAGAGTTCTTAGGTACCTATTCATGCGACAAACTGTGACTGCCGCAATCGCTTTGATGCAGCGCGCAGCCGGTCGCGTTTGGACACCGTGGCGTGACTTCTGGTTCAAGCCGGCCGATCCGACGCCGTTGGCCGTGATGCGGATCCTGTTCGGCGGAATGCTGTTCTACACGCACCTCGTGTGGGGGCTGAATCTCGAGGGATTCTTCGGTCACAATGGCTGGCAAGGCGACGCCCTGGTCAAGGCCTTCCAACAAGGCCAGTTGGCCTGGTCATTCTGGTGGTGGGTTCCGGACGGTTTTCGGCTCACCGTTCACATCGCCTGCCTTGCCGTTCTGGTGCTTTACACGCTGGGAATTCTTACGCCAATCACCTCGATTCTGGCGTATGTAATCACGGTTTCTTACTCGTATCGGGCGCCGCTGGCGAACTTCGGACTCGATCAAATCAATGCGATCGCCGCGCTGTACCTGGCGATCGGTCCCAGCGGAGCCGCGCTGTCTGTCGACCGACTCTGGCGGCGCCATCGGGCAGCCCGTGCCGCACAACGAGAGGGAACCGTCTACCGCGCGCCACCGGTCCATTTTTCCGCGCGGGCCAACCTCGCGCTGCGGCTGATCCAAGTCCATTTGTGCGTGATTTACATCTTCGCGTGTCAGTCGAAGCTGCAGGGCGAGAGTTGGTGGAACGGCCAGGCGATCTGGCAGGCCGTCTCGAACCTGGAGTATCAGTCAGTCGATCTCACCTGGCTGGCATGGTATCCGTGGTTGGTCAACTTGTTGACGCACGCCACGATCATTTGGGAAATGACATTTTGGGCCTTGGTCTGGAGGCCCCTCTGCCGCCCGATCGTGCTCTTAATTGGCGTCGCCATTCATCTGGGAATCGGCGCGTTCATGGGAATGTGGACCTTCGGGCTGGCAGTGATCTTTCTCTACGTTGCCTTCGTCCCCGCCAGCCGGATCAACGCCATCCTGGAGGCGACGACGCGATTGGCCAGACGATGGCGAAAGCGCGACGCGGGTTTGGCGGCATATGCCGTCCCACAGTCGGACGCGCCAGTTGACGATTTGGGTTTCGATTACCGTGTCGCCCCGTCTCTTCAGTACGCAACCTCAATCGTTTCAGTCGCGGAGCCGACCGAATCCTCCGCCAAGCACGCTGAGGGCGAACGAACAGGCATTCTTCGCCAACGGCCGGCGTCAGCTCCGATTCCGCCGTCGAGAATTCCCAGTCCCCTCGCTCTTGGCCATCGCCCCGCTTTGGTGCTCGTCGAGAGCCGACTCAAGCGGCAGACGCAAATTCAAGAGTACATGGTACGGCGAGGTTTTCGCTGCTTTGTGGCGTCCGACCTGTACCAGGCCCGGTCGCTGCTCACTGTCGTCGACGTCGATGCCATCGTGGTGACTTCAACCTGGTTCTCCGACGACGACGTTCGAGCGTTTCGAGACGCATTGATCTCGGGCGGGCCCTCGTTGCCGGCCAGTCTGTTCTTTATGACGGCCGCTTCTGGCCCGTTCAGCGAAAGCATGCAGGATTGCGTCCGGCACCGCCTCGTGCACAATCCTCTCAGCTTGCGAGAGCTGCGTCTTTTGGTGCAAGAGATCCTCGGCACGGGCAACGCGTCGCCACATCCGAACGGGTCGCAGTCGACCCATTCGGCGAACGGCAATGGGCACAGGCCAACGCCGCCGGAAGTTCCGGCTTCGAACGATGATTCTGATTCCGACGGCGGCGCTAACGTGGAACTCAGCTCGAACGGAATGCAACCATGAGTGTCCGGCAGCAGGCGCATGCAGGATTGACAAGAAGTTTTCGCTCGATCGGCTTGTGTCTCGCCGTGTGCGGTGCGCTCTGGGGCTGTGCAGCATCGTCGGAGTCGCCCGAGGTTCTTGTGGAACGCGGACACCTGTTGGAAAGCCGTGGACAGTTTCGCGAGGCGATCGACGCCTATACGAAAGCCTTGGCACAGCGGCCAAACGACGCCACGATTTTCTACGACCGAGGCGTGGCGTTCGGACGGCTTGGTCAATGGAAAGAAGCGGCCGACGACTACACTCGTGCCATTGAGCTGGACCCAAGTGCGGCCCGATCCTTCAATAACCGGGCCGCGGCCTACGCACAGCAACACCAATACGATCGGGCCATCGCCGACTTCACCAAGGCAATCAAGTTGGACCCCCGCGGCGCCTTGACCTTCCGTAATCGCGGTCTGGCTTACCATGACATCAACGACTTGCCGAAGGCGATCGAAGATTTCACGGTTGCGATCACGATGGAGCCAGACGCCTTTGACGGCCCCTTCGAGCGGGGGAATGCCTACCTCGACGCGCACGAATACAAAAAGGCTATCGTTGACTTCGATCGAGCCATCGAACTCGATCCCGCACGCGCCGCGGCCTACGTGAACCGTGGAACGGCCTATTCTCGATTGGGGGATGCGCAACGAGCCCAGGCAGACATTGAGAAGGCCCGACACCTCGATCCGACCATTCCAGCGAACATTTTGGCGCAATCTGCGCCGTCTCCTTCCGTGCCCGCCGCGGCGCCGTCCGAAAACCATGTCGTTGCGCCCGATTCGTCCGCTCGCCGCGAACACGCCTTGCAAGTTGCCACCGAATTCCTCAAAGCCAAGGGGTTTCAGGTCGAATCCGGGACTGTCCCTGCGCCCTTCGATCTGGTTTGCGCGAAGGGCGCTCGACGCTTGCAAGTGGAAGTTCAAGTGCGAGCGGAAGGGGAGTCGAAGCTGCGCTTTACGTCGGAGCAGGTCGAGGCCGCCCAACATTCAAATGTCCCGACCTCGCTGATCGTCGTCGAAGACCTTGTGCATCCAGTCGCGGCCGGCCCTCCCTACTCGGGCGGAAAGGTCGTTGACTTTGTCGAGATTTGGAAGCCGGACCAGCAGAAACTGATCCCAAAAATCTTTGAATATCCCTGGCACTAGAGCGTATCCAGGCTAGGTGTAGCGGTCCCGCGGCACAAAACGCCGTGAATGAGCTGACTTTCAACGCGACATGGAAGTGCTACCAGCACTAAGGGCAAATTCCCGGCTCGCAGTGCGGTGGGAACCTGTCGCTTGTTCCCGCTCGTTGCTTTAGAATTGAGGCAGCGAGGGCTCCGATGATCCAGGCGACGACCGTCTTTCCGTCAATCGATTACGCTGCGCATCCGGCATTCCGCGGCTTCGCCCCGGCTGGTCCGTCACAAGACGCGGCGATTGAAAACGCCATCACCCAGGTTGACACCGTGCTGGAGGAAATCCACGGATCGAGTACCGCGCTTCCGACGGCTGAGATCCAGCATTCTTACGAAACGCGGGTTTGGCCCCAACTCGACACGATCGGCCGACTGCTCGCCGAGTCGCTGCCGAAAGAGCTTCCCATGTCTGGGATCGCGGTGGCCGCGCTTGGCGAGACTCGTGACGAGCTGCTCAAAGAGGCCCTGTTTCAGAACGAAAAAAAGCGATACCGACCGCTCGATCGAGTCTCCTCCGCGGTTGAACGAATTTCACAGGACCTGAGTGAAGAGGGCCTCTCGCTGCATCGCGCCCCGCCCGCGACGATCCAAGCGATTTGGGACGACGTCGGCGAGTATCGTCAGCGTCTCACCGAGTTAAGCGGCCGCAACGGCGGAACGAACTGCGCGTTGGCGCTGCCGCATTCCGGCCGCTGTTGGACTGAGCTTTCGGACTACCTCCAGCGTAGCGGGATTATTGCCGGTTGTTCCCACGCCCGCCGGCAGCCGCTGGAATTGGCTTATTGTGCCCTCGTCCTGTCGCACACCGGAGAGCAGTGGTGGCGCGGTTGCTACGAAGACGTCGGTATCTCGACCGCCCGAACCGTCTATATGCACAACGACAAGGACTACGACATCATGAAAGTCCTTGTCTATCTGACCGAAGTCGACGACGCCCGGGGACCGTTCTGCTTCGTCCGCGGAAGCCACAAGTGGCGCCGCTCGCGAACGCAATCGTTCTTCTTCAAAGCGTTCGACGCCGCGGCCAACGTCAATTTGGCGCCGCGGGAACCGGTCCGCACGGTCTACTATCGCAAAGCCTTCCGGCATCCCCAATTCCGGGAGCAATTCCTGAAACTGCCGCGTCCGTTGCGCGGCTCGAGCCATTTCGGCGACGACGTGCTCGACGATTCGGAGCTTTCGGGCTGGCTGCTCGAGCGTGAAACCGCGGTCACCACGGAGATGGCCAATTGCATGGCGTTCATTGGCGCCGACGGCATCCATCGCGGCGGCTGCGTCCGCGAAGGACAGCGCTGGGCCCTGCAGATCGGGTTGCGGCAGACGCCACCCTTGCATCAACGCATCGAGCGGCAAGCCAAGGCCGCTTATGCCGTCACTCGCTCGAAACTTCGCGGGGCCGTGCGGCGAGTGGTGGGGAAGCGCGGCTGAAACGTAGGGCAAGCTGCCAGCTTGCCATTCCCGCAACGTGGCGGACCGAAACCACAATGCCTGACGCGAATGTCACACGCCGGCGCTTGTTCCATTGGTACCAACCCGGCTACGCCCATTTCATCACCTATCGACTGGCCGGGTCGATCCCAACTGTCCAGTTGCGCAAATGGCGACGCGAGCGTACTGAGTTGGTTCGGCAAGCTAGCAGCTTGCCCTACGACGTGCGTGCCGTCCGGCGCTCGGAGATCGAGCGACAATTCTTCAGGCGATACGATGACCTTCTCGATCGAGACTCGTAGAACCGATGGTTGGCCGACAGCCGC
>CAYWOV010000104.1:0-7949 GCA_964459965.1 uncultured Planctomycetaceae bacterium
GCCCCGTCCGCGCGGAACGAACCCTCGTGGAGCCATGTGCGGTTATCGGTCGAACCCATCCCGGAAAAGTTTTCTCCGGGAGAAATTTCGCTGTCCGGGAGGCGATGGCGCGTCGAAGTCCTTCGTTGCCGACGAGGAGCAGCCGGCCAACGCTCGATCCTCTTGGAATACAACGATGCGACGCATACTCTGCATCCGGCTGCCGACCCGCTCCCCGCAACAATCCCCAAACGGGCCCGCCGCGCCTGAGACCAGGCAAGAGCCGGCCGCAAGGTCCAAAGTCCGAAGTCAAAAAAAGCCAGCGCCGGCTTCCGGCCTCGGGTACCCCCTGGGTGCTTGGACCCAGGATCTTCGACTGCTCACCTTGTGCCTGCGTTATAGTCCGCTGGTCGGCTGGGGCGAGTCAGACAATCCGGATTCGCTGCTGCTCGACGTGACCGGCTGCGCGCATCTCTTCGGCGGCGAAGAGCAGATGGCCCGCCAAATCGCGCGCGATTTCCAGCAACTGCGATTCGCTCCCCGCATCGCCATCGCCGACACGATCGGCGCGGCCTGGGCCGTCGCCCGGTACGGCTCTGCTGTCTCTTCCCTTTCGGGCTCTGATCTTTCGGGCACCGACCCTTTAGCAGGCCGTTCGCGCTCGGCCGTCATTCCTATCGGGCGAGTTGCGGAAGCCCTCGGTCCGCTGCCGGTGGAGGCCCTGCGGATCTCTCCTCGTGTTGTCGAAGTCCTTCGCGAGCTGGGACTCGAAACGATCGGCCAGTTGACCGCATTGCCGCGCGAAACGCTTCCTTCCCGGTTCGGCCCGGAAATCATGCGGCGTCTCGATCAGGCCTTCGGTCACGTCCCGGAACCGATTGCTTGTCAACGGCCTTTCGAACCGCTCGAGGCAACCTGGGGATGCGAACCGCCGATCGAGAGCGGCCCCGCCATCGAGGCCGTTCTGCGGAGACTTTTGGACCGCATGATCGGCCGGCTTCTGGCCCGTCAGGAAGGAATCCTGCAATTCGATGTCGAGCTGAACATTTCTCAGAGCGAACCGGCTCGCTTCTCGGTCGGCCTGGTACGGCCCACTCTGAACGAAAAGCGGCTGCTGGAGCTGACGCGGCTGCAATTGGAACGCATCCAGCTTCACGGAAAAGTCGGCAACGTGAAGCTCGCCGTGACCCGATCGGTACGGCTCGATATCGAGCAATCGGCCCTCTTTGAAACAAGCGACCGCCGCAACGCTCGCCGGGATTTGGATTCGCTGCTGAACCGGTTGAGCAATCGCCTGGGAGAAGAGGCCGTGCTCTCGTCGCGACTCTGTCCCGATTTCCAGCCCGAACGCAGCGTCGAATATCGACCGGTGATGAAGAAGCGAACGGAATGGGACCGGCGGAGCGACGCGGAAAATCGCTCGCTCGCTCCCCCGCGCCAGCGACCTCTGCGGCTATTTTCCCGGCCGCACCCCGCCACGGTGTTGTCGGTCGTGCCGGACGGTCCGCCGATCCGTCTCTGCTGGCGTGATATCGACCAGAAAATCATCCGCTGCGAGGGTCCGGAAAGAATCGAAACAGGTTGGTGGCGCCCCGAAGCCTGTCGCCGCGATTATTTCCGCGCAGAAATGGAAAACGGCCGCCACCTCTGGCTCTTCCATTCGCACGACGAAAAATCGTGGTTCGTCCACGGCGAATTCTGAGGAAGGGGTTATGGATCAGGGACCAGAAAAGGAAACGCCAACCGCCTCACCATCTGACTCGCCACTAACTCCGGGCCACCGGTTCGTTCGACGTGCCGATCGCGCCCGTTGCCGGCGGTTCGATCGGCTCGACCGGCTTTTTGAAAATCAGCGATGCGATGACCGACAAGGCCAAACACCCGCCTACCACGCTGAGCACGACGCCGTTTCCAATCGGCACAAAGTCGTCGATCATCATCTTCAGGCCGACGAACGCGAGAATCGCGCTCAATCCATAGCGCAGATAATGAAACGCGTCCAACATACCGGCCAGCGCAAAATACAGGCTCCGCAGCCCGCAAACGGCAAACGCGTTCGACGAATAGGCCAGAAACGCGTCCGGCACTCCTCCCGGAGGCGTCACCACGCCCACCACCGCCGGCACCGAGTCGACGGCAAACAGTAGATCGGTCGTGTTCACGACCCACAACACGACGAACAGCGGCGTCATCATCAGCCGGCCGTCGATCCGCGTAAAAAACCGGTCGCGAACGTAGCCCTTGGTGATCGGCAGAAATCGCCGCGAGAAACGCAAAAACAAGTTCTTCTCGGGCTCGTACTGCTCCTCGCTCACCAAGAGCTTGATCGCTGTGTAAATCAGGATCGCACCCATGGGGTAAAAGACCCAGTGGTACCATCCGACCAGCTTCACGCCGGCAACGATGAATACGGCCCGCATCACCAGCGCCCCGAAAATGCCCCACAACAGCACTTTATTCTGGTGGTGCCGCGGCACCTGGAAATACGAGAAAATGATCAGCACGACAAACAAGTTATCGACGCTGAGCGCCTCTTCGGTCACGTAACCCGTGACATAAAGCAACGCGTCCTCGTGGCCTCGCCGCACGTACAGATAGCCCGCGAACAAAAAGGCCAACGCGATCCACACGACCGATCGCAGCATCGCCTCGCGGACGTGGATCACACGGGATCTGCGGCTGAAGACGCCCAGGTCGATGGCAACGAGAATCGCAATGAAAACATTGAACGAAACCCATTCGATGACCGTATGCGTCACGCGCGATTCCCGCAGGCAGAAGTTGGCGGCTGTTTAATTCTAGTGACTTCCCCGATCCGATGAAGGGGAGCTTCCGCCCGCAGCCAGGTCAAAATAAAAGATGCGATTGCGGTCTTTCTCGCCGCCGACCTGCTTTTTGCCGATCACGAGCTGGTTGCCGACCAAAGTCTGCGTCCGAATCGATCCATCCGCTTCGGTCACCAAAAACTCGGCCGGGTGCACAAACACGATCGGCAGCCCGTTCTCCTTCGACCGGGCCTGAACCATCGGATCGTTCTTCCTCGGCCCGAACATTCCGCCCGAAGGACAAATGAGAAAATCGGCTCCGTTCTCGCGGAAGCGTCTGACGATCTGTGGTTCCCGGCGATCCGCGCAGATCAAAATGCCCACCTTTCCGAAAGGCGTCTTGTGGACCGACGAGACGTGCCCGGGCGTGTTCCGCATGATCTCCTCGTCCAGGTTTTGCTTGTGGTACTTGCCGATCAATTCTCCGTCGGGCCCGATCAAGACGGCCGTGTTGTAACGTGCTTTGCCCTCCGCTTCGAGCATCCCCGCGATCAGATAGATCTTCAACTCGCCTGCCAGCTTAGCGAGCCGTTTGAAAAACGGCCCGTCGGGAATCGGTTCCCCCAAGCTCCGATACTTGTCGAGAGGGATTGTCGGATCATCAAAGGCGTAGCCGTCCAAAAAGCACTCCGTCGTGACGACAAGCTGCGCCCCGTGCCGCGCCGCTTCCTGGATCATGGGTTCGATCCGTCGAAAGTTGGCCTCCTTATCTCCGCGGACCCATTTCAAAACGATCCCCGCCCCATGGATCACTTTCGGCTTGTCATCCGCCCCGACAGAGGAGGCCATCAGAACCACCGCCGACAGGGCCAATAGCCAATGCCCGATTTTCATGTGAGCCATCCTGCGAGAAGCCAGATCGTTTGCTCGACCGACCGCTCTCCTGTTTACGCCAAACCGCGTCCAGGCGGCCGAGCCTCAAGGCGAACCGGCGATCGTGTCCCCCCCGGTCTTTCACAAATGGGCGCATCCCTTAGCATAAAACGTCGGAGGACTCAGCGAAACCAATTCGTCGCTCTCAGAGAGTAACGCCGATTGTTCGGAGAGTTGGCAGAGCGGGTGTCGAAAAGGAGTTGCGTCCCCTCAGAATCGTGCGACGAATTCGACGCTCCGCCCTTCCACGCTTGGCTGCGCGCCGCCAGAATGGGTCCATGGTTCGGACCAGGTCTCGAACGCGATTTTGGGTTGCCTTGACGGTCGCCGCCCTACAGACGGCCAGTTTGCCCCCGGGTTTAACCCGGGCGATTGCGTCGGATCGCGATGAGCTCGCTCTGTTCGAGAATCGTGTTCGTCCTGTGCTGACGGCGCACTGCATCAAATGCCACGGAGCCGCTAAGCAGGAGTCGGGCCTCCGCATCGACTCAAAGAGCATGGTCATCAAGGGGGGTGACCGCGGTCCGGCCATCGTTCCCGGCGATCCGGATCGCAGCCTGCTGGTCCAGGCCGCCCGCCGACAGGGCGAACTGAAAATGCCGCCAGACGAGACGCTCAGGCCGGAGGAAGTTGCGGGATTGGTCGAGTGGATTCGCCACGGAGCCCCTTGGCCGGCGGAGTCGGTGCGACCCTCGACTCGCGGCGGCTCGATTACAGAGAAGGAACGTCAATTCTGGTCCTTTCAGCCGCTCGCCCGCATCTCGCCGCCGGACGTTCGCGACCGCTCCTGGTTGGGAACACCGGTCGATCGATTCATTCTGGCCCGGCTCGATGGCGAGGGTCTCAAACCCGTCGGCCGGGCCGACAAACGTACGCTGATCCGGCGGGCCACGTTTGACCTGACGGGCCTGCCGCCGAGCCCGGACGAGGTTGACGCCTTCGTGTCGAACGACTCGCCTGCCGCGTTCGCCAAAGTCGTTGACCGGCTGCTTGCGTCGCCGGCCTACGGTGAACGGTGGGGCCGGCACTGGCTCGACGTCGCGCGCTATGCCGATACGGCCGGCGAGACGGCCGACTTCCCTGTTCGGGAAGCCTATCGGTATCGAAATTACGTCCTCGCGTCGTTCAACGCCGACAAACCATACGACCGGTTCCTGCGCGAGCAGATCGCCGGCGACCTCTACGCTCCTGAAGGACCGCCCGAGCAGTATGCAGAACAACTCGCGGCGACTGGCTTCATCGCCATTTCGCGGCGGTTCGGCTTCGACTCGCAGAACTATCAGCACCTGACGATTCAGGACACGATCGACACCCTCGGCCAATCCGTCCTGGGACTGTCGTTGGGCTGCGCGCGGTGCCACGACCACAAGTTCGACCCCGTCAGTGCGGCGGATTACTACGCGCTCTACGGAATCTTCGACAGCACGCGGTACGCGTTTCCCGGTTCGGAGGAGTCGAAACGTCCGCACGATTTCGTCTCCGCGATGCCGTCCCGGAATGCCGAGCGGCTCAAACACGCGCAGCAGGCGAAGCTTGAAGCGCGCGACGTCTACCCGGTCCTGTACGCGGTTGCCGAAGGTGAGTCAAGGAACGCGCGGATCCAACTCCGCGGCGAACCCACACGTCTCGGTCGTGAAGTCCAGCGGCGATTTCTCGAGATTTTTGGCGGCGACCCAATTCCGGCCGGAGAAAAAGGAAGCGGACGGCGGCTCCTGGCGGATTGGATCACCCAACGCCGTGCGGCCTCCCTCGCCGCTCGAGTAATGGTCAACCGTGTCTGGCAGCACCACTTCGGATTCGGATTGGTGCGGACCGAGAACGATTTCGGCGTGCGCGGTGCACTTCCCACGCATCCGCAGCTGCTCGATTTCCTCGCCGCCCGGTTGATCGAAAGCGGCTGGTCAATCAAGTCGCTGCACCGGCTGATCATGCATTCGGCGACCTATCAGCTTTCCAGCGACACCGACGTCGCCGCGGCCAAACGCGATCCCGATAACAGACTGTTGAGCCACTTCACTCGGCAGCGACTCGATGCGGAGGAGATTCGCGATTCGCTGCTGTGGCTGGGTGGCAACCTCGATCGATCGGTCGGCGGGCCGCATCCGTTTCCACCGGTTGAGACGTGGGGATTTACGCAGCACGCTCCGTTCTCGGCCGTTTACGACACCAACCGTCGCAGCGTGTATCTGATGACGCAGCGCATCAAACGCCATCCGTTTCTGGCGCTGTTCGACGGAGCCGACACGAACGTCAGCACGGCCCACCGCGACATGACGACCGTGCCGACGCAATCGCTGTTTCTGATGAACGATCCTTTCCTGCACACGCAGTCGTCGCTGTTTGCCGAGCGGCTGGTCTCGGCAACGTCGGATGAGCAAGAGCGGATAGCCTCCGCCTTTCGGTGGGCTCTTGCGCGGCCGCCAGACTCGGGTGAACAGAAACATTCCGCTGCGTTCCTCGCAAGTTATCGGCGCGAGTTGGCCTCCTGCGGTGTCTTAGCCAAAGACGTCCCGAAGGCGGCCTGGGCGGCCTTCGCGCGGACGTTGTTCGCCCGCAACGACTTCCTGTTTGTCGACTGATCGGAGCAAACTCTTGACCAATCCGGAAATGGGAGTTTCCCGTCGGGAAGTGCTCCAAAAGGCAGCCGGCGGATTTGCGTCGATCGCGCTGGCGGGAATCCTGGCGGAACAGCAGGCCCCAAACGCGCGGGGCGCGGCGGTTCTCGATGATCCCTTGGCTCCAAAGCGGCCACACATTCCGCCCCGAGCGAAGCGAGTGATCTTCCTCTACATGACGGGCGGCGTGTCCCATGTGGATACGTTTGATCCGAAGCCGCGGCTGTTCGCCGACCATGGGAAAACGATCACGGTCGATAATTGGCAGGGAAAAATCGGCCAGTTCAAATGCTATCTCAAGACGCCGCAGTGGACGTTCCGTCCCGGCGGCGCGTGCGGGACAGCGATCAGCGATCTCTTTCCGCACGTGCGCGACGTCGCCGACGAACTGTGCGTCATCCGCTCGATGGAATCCAATCACACGAATCACTACGAGGGGACGCTGGGCATCCACACCGGCTCGTGGACGTTCGCCCGTCCGAGCGTCGGCGCCTGGGTGAGCTACGGACTCGGCACGGAGAACCGGAATCTGCCCTCGTTCGTCGTGTTGGCACCCCATGCGCCGTACGCCGGTGCGCAGACCTGGGGTTCGGATTTTCTGCCGGGCTGCCATCAGGGGCTGCAGGTCGTCCCCGGTCCGAATCCCATTCCGAATGTCGGGCGTCGCGTGGCCTCGGAGCGGTTGCAGCGGCTCGAACTGGACTTGATTACCGATGCCAACCGCCGTCATCGCGCTGCGCGTCCGGAAGACGCCGCACTGGAAGCCCAAATCCGCTCGATGGAGACCGCCTTCGGCATGCAGCAGGCGGCACCGGAAGCGTTCGACCTGGCGCGCGAGACAAGGGCCACGCACGCGCTCTATGGCATCGAGCGCGGAGCCACGACCGGTTTCGGCTGGCAATGTCTGATCGCGCGGCGGCTGGCAGAGCGGGGCGTGCGGTTCATCGAAGTCATCGATACCGGGTCTTCGAACAACTGGGACTCGCACGGCGACATGCGCGACCACGATCGCCTGGCAAGGAACGTTGACCGCCCGATCGCCGCTCTGATCCGCGACCTCAAGCAGCGCGGCTTGCTGGAGGAAACGCTTGTCGTCTGGACCACCGAGTTCGGACGCACGCCCTATCACGAGTCGGCCAACGCCAAGGGACGCGAACACCACCATCAGGTGTTCTCCTCTTGGATGGCGGGCGGCGGCGTCAAGGGCGGACTCGTCCACGGCGCATCGGACGACTACGGCATTGCCATCGCCGGCGATCGCGTCCATGTCCATGATTTCCACGCGACCATTTTGCACCTCCTTGGCCTGGAACACGAACAGCTGACGTTCCGCCACGCAGGCCGTGATTTTCGCCTGACTGACGTGCAGGGACACGTGGTGCGCGAGATCTTGGCATAACCGCCTGCCGAACGCGTGAGTAAAAGTTGATGGGACACTCGACTCCGGTCGAGACCGCGAACATCGACCAGATTGCCGGCATCAATAATCTTGTGGAGGCCGTCGAGCGGCTGCCTTCGTGGATTGCCCTCAAATGCCGTTCCGAGCTTGCGAAAACGGGGCGTAAGCGGGCTGGTTGAACGAGGTTGCCAGATAATCAGAAAAGACGGTACGTTACGCACTTCGGAGAGGTGGCAGAGCGGTCGATTGCACCGGTCT
>CAYWOV010000105.1:0-4675 GCA_964459965.1 uncultured Planctomycetaceae bacterium
CGCATTGATCGTGATCGACATGCAAACCGATTTCTGCGGCAAGGGTGGTTACGTGGACACGATGGGTTACGACATCTCGCTTACCCGAGCACCGATCGAACCGATCGCCGCACTCCTGGCAGCGATGCGCAAGCGGGGCTACCCAATCATTCATACGCGAGAAGGACATCGTCCCGATCTGGCCGATCTGCCCGCCAACAAGAAGTGGCGATCTCAACGCATCGGTGCGGGCATCGGCGATCCGGGGCCGTGCGGTCGGATTCTCGTCCGGGGCGAGGCCGGTTGGGAGATCATTCCAGAGCTGGCTCCCCGCCCGAATGAGCCCGTCATCGATAAGCCGGGAAAAGGCTCCTTCTACGCCACCGATCTCGATCTGATTCTGAATCGAATGGGCGTGAGAAATCTGATCCTGACCGGGATTACGACAGATGTGTGCGTGCACACGACGATGCGCGACGCCAACGACCGCGGCTATGAGTGCCTGCTGCTGGAAGACTGCTGCGGGGCCACCGATCACGGTAATCATCTGGCGGCGATCAAGATGATCACCATGCAGGGGGGTGTCTTCGGCGCTGTCGCCCGTTCCAGTGCGATTCTGGAGGTCTTGCCATGACGACGACCGTTCCCGTGAATCGCGATGAGGCATCGCCGCCCCAGCAGCCCGCCACGTCGGCGAGCGACCGCCCCGATGCTCCGCGCAATATCGAAGTCCGCAATATCTCGAAGCGATTCGGCGCGCTCAAGGCGCTCACCGACGTGTCGCTGACGCTTGCGCCCGGCCGCTTTCGAGCACTCTTGGGCGAGAACGGGGCCGGCAAGAGCACGCTCGTTAAGTGCATCATGGGGACGTACCGCGCCGACAACGGATCGGTGCTCGTCGGCACGCACGAGGTCGAACTCAAAAATCCCCGCCAGGCTCACGCGCTCGGCATCGGTATGGTCTATCAGCACTTTACGCTGGTGGAAAATATGACCGTTGTCGAGAACCTGGTCATGGCCCGCGAACACGTGCCGGCCATTATCAACTGGAAGGCCGAGACCGAACAGCTCGAAGACTTCATGGAGACGATGCCCTTCCGCGTCGATCCGCGTGCCCTTGTCCGCAACCTCTCGGCGGGCGAAAAACAGAAAGTCGAAATCCTCAAACAGCTCTATCTCCGCCGCAAAGTTCTCATCCTGGACGAGCCAACGTCCGTCCTCACCCCTGACGAGGCCGACGAAGTGCTCGGAATGGTGCGCGGAATGTGTGAGCTAGGACGGTTGAGCGTCCTGATGATTTCACACAAGTTTCGCGAAGTGATGGCATTTTGCGACGACGTAACCGTGCTGCGGCACGGCCGTTTGATGGGCGAAGGATCGGTCCGCGAACTCACGCGCGAGCAGATGGCCGGCATGATGATGGGGGACGCCGAGTTGCCGAAACAGGCCGTCCGCCTGGATGTCGCGGCACGCGCGGCCGACGCGTTCCGTCTTGCGATTCACGACCTGTGCGCGAGCGACGAAACCGGCGTGGCCGCTCTCTCCAAGCTGTCGCTTTCGGTGGGCGCCTCGGAAATTGTGGGAATCGCCGGAGTCTCCGGGAACGGCCAGCGCGAGTTGGTACAGGTGCTGGCAGGACAACGAGCGGCGAGCGGCGGTCAGATTACGGTGCGAGGCGAGCCCTACCGGCCAATCCGCCACGAAATGCGGCGGCATCGTTTCCACGTCTTGCCGGAGATGCCGCTACAGAATGCCTGCGTGGGAAATATGACCGTCGCCGAAAACCTCGCCTTCCGCGTTTTCGATCGACCACCGCTCACGCGGCTAAAAAAACTGATCAAGCGGCGGGCCATGCGTCATCGAGCCGTGGACCTGATCCGCCGTTACCGCATCCGTCCTTCCTCGCCCGCGGCCAAAATCGGCCATTTGTCGGGCGGTAATATTCAACGCGCCGTCTTGGCGCGAGAACTCGGCGAAGGCGTGGAAGTGCTGATCGCGGCCAATCCCTGTTTCGGCCTCGATTTCACCGCTGTCGCCGAAATCCGTTCGCAGATCATGGAGGCCCGCAACCGTGGTGCGGCCGTGCTGCTCGTTTCAGAGGACTTAGACGAGATTCTGGAACTCGCCGATCGAATCCTTGTGATTTCCGAAGGACGGATCGTGCACGAGACCACGAGTAAGGACGCGGATCGCCACGTCATCGGCCGCCACATGGCGGGCCACTAGAAAAGCCGCAAACACCGCTCTATTCCGAGGGCTTTCATGGCCACCGTTGCCGCCCAGCCATACCCGTACGTCTTCGATCCGGCTCAAACGGCCCTCGTGATCATCGACATGCAGCGCGACTTCGTCGAGCCGGGAGGCTTCGGCCACGCGTTGGGCAACGATGTGCATCGGTTGGGGCCGACGATTCCGGCGGTCGAATCCTTGTTAAGTGCTTTTCGCAAGCTTGGCCTGATGGTGATCCACACGAAAGAATGTCATCAGGCCGACCTCTCCGATTGTCCCCCCGCCAAGCTCACTCGCGGCAATGCCGCGCTGCGAATCGGAGATCACGGGCCAATGGGCCGGATTTTGATCCACGGCGAGCACGGTAACGACTTCATTCCCGCGCTTCAGCCGCAGGAAGGTGAGGTCGTAATCACAAAACCTGGTAAAGGTGCGTTTTACGCGACTGATCTGCAAGAGCACCTCAAACGGCGCGGCATCACGCACCTTTTGATCACCGGCGTCACCACCGAGGTTTGCGTGCAGACCACGATGCGCGAGGCCAACGACCGCGGTTACGAATGCCTGCTTGTCGAAGACGCCACAGACAGCTACTTCCCGCATTTTAAGCAGGCGACGCTCGAAATGGTCCGCGCACAAGGGGGAATCGTCGGCTGGACAGCGACGAGCCAACAGGTGATCGCTGCTCTTGAAGCTTGATCGAAGTCCTCACAGATCGATCGATTGTTGCTCGAGCGATCACTTTCCCAAGAGCTGGGCCGCTTTGTCACGATCGTCGGCCGTGTCGAAGGCAAACAGGATTACGCACCGCGATTTGATTACGGAAGCCGAGACGCTCCGCAGATTGATTCCGGCGGCCGCCAATTCAGAGGTCAACCGGTGCAAAAGCCGCGGTCGATCGCGGGCAACAA
Organism: uncultured Planctomycetaceae bacterium; assembly: GCA_964459965.1. Classification (GTDB taxonomy): domain Bacteria; phylum Planctomycetota; class Planctomycetia; order Planctomycetales; family Planctomycetaceae; genus DASPSM01. The sequence continues at coordinate 3,120 of CAYWOV010000105.1, forward strand.
CTCGCAATCCATGCGCGTCCTCCGACTTCGCGAATCCCGCCAGACTGGCGGCTTTTGTCTGCTTGGCTCCGCGCAACCCGCCCAAATACGCTTGTCCCGAACCGGGCTTGTCCGTTCGCCGTGTGCCGATCACGAATGAGAAATCAATTCCCGCCGCCATTAACGGAGCAAGCGCTGCAGCCAGCCCGCCGGTTTCATCCTTGATTTCACCAATCCAGATGTCAATCTTTTTCGTTTTCATAGCCGTTGTCCTCTCGCGATTCGCGTCATCCGCGGGTTTTCTGTGAGGACGCATCTTAGCAAACTGTCTGACCAATTTCGCGCGGACTGACGATTGTTCAATTTTGTTCACCCGATCGGTCCATGGAATAGAAGCCCTCAAGGTCGTAATGAATATCCTTACACCGTTTTGGGCGAAATGCCGAGACGGTGGGACCGTCCTCCTGATAGAATAACGCCCGAGTTTGCACGCGCACGCAGACACGCAAAATGGACATCCCGATGGAGCGACGGGCGATCACCGTGCTGGGAATTGTCCAGGGGGTCGGTTTCCGGCCGTTTGTTCACGGTCTGGCATCACGACTGGGCCTCGGCGGTTTCGTGAAAAATCAGGCGGGCCGGGTGCTGATCGAGGTCGAAGGCGCGACGGGAGCGCTCGATCAGTTCTTGAACGAACTCGAATCGTCCTCACCGGCACTCTCGAGAATTGAGGACATCGACTGGCAGCCACGGCCGCGACAAAACGACCGCACGTTTCGCATCGAGCCGAGCGACGCGGCTGTAGAAAGTTCCGTCTTCATCTCGCCAGACGTCGCGACGTGCGACGAATGCCTCGCTGAGTTGTTCGATCCATCCAATCGGCGTTTTGGCTATCCGTTTCTCAATTGCACACGCTGCGGACCGCGGCTGACAATCATCCGGGGTGCACCGTACGATCGCGACCGCACGACGATGGCGGCCTTCGCCATGTGCCCGGCCTGCCGTGCGGAGTACGAAGACCCCGAAAACAGGCGATTTCATGCGCAACCGACGGCATGTGCCGAGTGCGGCCCCAGCCTGACCCTTCGATCAAGCAACGGCGAGCGGATTGAAACGAGTGATCCACTCGCTGCTTTTGTCGCAGCGCTTAGGAACGGAGAAATTGGCGCGCTCAAAGGTCTTGGGGGATTTCACCTCGTTTGTGACGCGAGCAATGACCGCGCCGTGGCCGAACTGAGGCGGCGAAAAGAGCGCGACGAGAAGCCGTTTGCCGTCATGGTTCCCAACGTCGAAGCGGCCGAACGATTCTGTGAAATCGGCGACCTGGAGCGAGGTCTTTTGCTGAGTTCGAGGCGTCCGATCGTCTTGTTGCGCAAGCGACAAGTTCGTGACGCGACGAGCGACCCGAGCGATTGGTTCGGAATCAAGATTGCCGACGCAGTCGCACCGGGGAACCCCTGTTACGGGATCATGCTTCCGTATACGCCATTGCATCATCTGCTCGTACGGGCTGTCGACGGTACGCCCCTCGTTATGACCAGTGGCAATCGCGCGGATGAGCCAATCGCGTACCTCGA
>CAYWOV010000105.1:4775-7931 GCA_964459965.1 uncultured Planctomycetaceae bacterium
CGCCAGGCGTTTCTCAGTCATCACATGGGCGACTTGGACCATTGGGAGGCGTATCGCGCTTTTGTCCGCGATATCGGACTGTACGAAGACTTGTTTGCAGTCACGCCGCAAACCATTGTCCATGATTTGCATCCCGATTACGCATCGACGAACTACGCGCGGGAGCGCGCTGCGAGCGACGGCCTTCGGCTGATCGCCGTTCAGCATCACCATGCTCATATGGCCAGTTGCATGGCTGAGTACGGACTCAACGAACCCGTGATCGGCGTGTCGTTCGACGGCACGGGTTTTGGGATCGACGGGGCCGTATGGGGTGGCGAGTTCTTGGTCGGCGATTATCGGCACTTCCGACGTGCGGCTCATCTGAGGTATGTGGGCATGCCGGGAGGAGACCGGGCGATCCGCGAACCGTGGCGAATGGCGGTCGCCTATCTTCACGACGCGGATTGTAGCAGTTCCTCGCTCACCTCGCGGATCTCGGCAGGGTCCCGGCGAACGGTTGAGACGATGATTGAGAGAGGATTCAACACACCCCAGACGTCAAGCGCCGGCCGCCTGTTCGACGCCGTGGCCGCGATCGTCGGTGTTCGTGACCGTGTCGCCTTCGAGGGTCAGGCCGCTCAGCAGTTGGAGTGGTTGGCGGCCGAGGCGGGCCCGGAAGAACCGTACTCCTTTGAGTACTTAAGAATCGACACTCCGACGAACAATAACGGCACATCGATGCCTGTGTCGCGTACCAAGGCAAGGGATCTGAATCCCGCCGATCCTTTGGACGTGATTGATACGAGGCCGGTCATCCGGGCCGTTTTGGACGACGTCAATCGTGGCATCGACTCGCGTCGAATCGCCCGGCGATTCCATTCCACGGTTGTCGACATCATCCTGAAGACATGTTGCGCGATCCGGAAGGAAACGCAACTCGGGGCGGTCGTGCTCAGCGGGGGCGTCTTCATGAACGCTTTAATCACGCGGGACGCGGCACACTGTTTGCTAAAAGCGGGCTTCCGCGTTTACCAGCATCACGTCGTGCCGCCCAACGACGGCGGATTAAGCTTGGGACAGCTTGCCATCGCCGCATCTACGCTCGCAAGCACTACTGTCGCGGAACGATCTTCGGCCCGTTCCAGCAATTCTTCTGGTCGTTCGAGGCTCCAAGAGGAACAAGCGCATGTGCCTCGCCATTCCGGGTAAGGTCGTCGACACTTACCGTGAGCACGACGTCCTGATGGGCAAAGTGGATTTCGGGGGCGTGTCGAAACGCGTATGCCTGGAGCACACACCGAAGGTTCAACCGGGACAATATGTCATTGTCCATGTCGGTTTTGCGCTCGACGTCGTTGACGAGGCGGAAGCCAGGCAGATCTTTACCTTCCTCGAGAGGATGAATGAGCTCGCCGAACTGCAAACGGAGAGCGAACCATGAAATTTCAGCAAGAATATCGCGATCCGGTCGCCGCCAAGAAACTCCAGCAAGCGATCGCCAGCGTCACAACGCGGCCGTGGACGATCATGGAAGTTTGCGGTGGACAGACTCACACCATCGTGAAATACGGCATCGACGAACTGCTGCCGCCGAAGGTCGAATTGGTCCACGGGCCGGGCTGCCCGGTCTGCGTGACTCCGCTTGAACTGATCGACAAGGCCGTTGCAATCGCGTCGCGGCCCGACGTGATCTTCTGCTCCTTCGGGGACATGCTGCGTGTGCCCGGCAGTCGCCGCGATTTGTTCGCGGTGAAGGCTGCGGGCGGCGATGTGCGAATCGTTTATTCGCCGCTCGACTGCTTGACGATCGCCGAGAAATGTCCCGATCGGACGGTCGTTTTTTTCGCGGTCGGGTTTGAAACGACTTCGCCGCCGAATGCGATGGCCGTGCAGCAGGCAAGAAGGCGCGGGCTCAAAAACTTTGCCGTCTTGGTCTCGCATGTCCTCGTCCCGCCGGCGATGACAGCCGTCTTGTCGTCGCCGTCCAATCGCGTGCAGGGCTTCTTGGGAGCGGGCCACGTGTGCACGGTCATGGGATACGACGAATACGAACCGCTGGCGGCGCGGTTCCAAATTCCGATTGTCGTCACCGGCTTTGAGCCGCTCGACCTGCTCGAGGGCATTTATCGCTGCGTCTGCATGCTCGAGGCGGGGCAGGTGGGGGTCGAGAATCAGTACGCGCGGGCCGTCCGCAGGGAAGGCAATCCGGCCGCACGCAAGTTGGTTAACGAGGTGTTCGAGATCACCGATCGCAAATGGCGCGGCATCGGCACCATTCCCCAAAGCGGTTTCCGGCTCCGACCGGAGTATGCCGAATTCGATGCCGAAAAGAGATTTTCGGTTCAGCAATTAGAGGTGCTCGAGTCCGACACGTGCATCAGCGGACTCATCTTGCAGGGCATACGCAAACCGCACGAGTGTCCGGCATTCGGCAAGCAGTGCACGCCGGAGCGGCCCTTGGGAGCGACGATGGTCTCTTCCGAGGGAGCCTGTGCGGCTTATTACAACTACGGCCGATTCCGCAATTCCGAGCCAGTTCACGCGTGAAGGCGGGTGACCAAAGCGACGACGATCGAAGACGCAACAACGCGGATTCAGCAATGGCAGATTCGATTGATTTCGACCGCATGACGTGCCCTACGCCGTTGACCGACTACGAGCACGTGCTCTTAGGTCATGGCAGTGGTGGCAAGCTCACGGCCGACCTGATTCAGCGAGTCTTCCTCCCCGAGTTTGGCAACGATGTCCTTTCCCGGCTCGAGGATCAGGCGACCGTTCGTCTCGCGCCCCATCCAACGGTGAACGGAACGAAGGCTCCGCGGCTGGCCTTCACAACCGATTCGTTCGTCGTCCGTCCGCTTTTTTTCCCTGGAGGCGACATCGGGCGGCTCGCGGTCCATGGAACCGTGAACGACTTGGCCGTCGGGGGAGCCACGCCGCTATTTCTTTCGGCTGCCTTCATCATCGAAGAAGGCCTGCCGATGAGCGACCTGCGTCGCATCGTCGCCTCAATGCGCAAAGCATGTGACGAGGCCGGCGTCCAACTCGTGTCGGGCGACACGAAGGTCGTCGATCACGGAAAGGGCGACAAACTCTTCATTACGACCTCCGGAATCGGACTGGTCCCCGAAGGTTTGCATCTATCGATCGCCGCGGCCCGGCCGGGTGACAAGA
>CAYWOV010000106.1:0-7892 GCA_964459965.1 uncultured Planctomycetaceae bacterium
CGCCTCAACGGCAAATGAAATGTCGTCGACGGCGGTAAATTTGCCGTAAGTCTTGACCAGATTTTGGACGCGAATGATCGGTGCCAAGATTGATCCCGCACTCTGTCGACTGATGGGGCCTGAATAATAGATGGCCGGCCTGCGACAGAGAAGTCACCTTTCGCACATTGCGGCCGTCGCCCGAACGGGTTCCAATTAATAATTCCATGATGCATTTTCGTTTGGACGACACGATCGGCGCCTTGGCGAGTGCTGCTGGTGCCGCCGGCCGCGGAATCATTCGCCTGAGCGGGCCGGCGGCTGTGACGCTTGTGGAAAGCGTTTTTGAGCCGGCCGACGGTGAGCAACGGAATTCCGTCCGAACGGCATCGGCCCGCGCCGGCATGCTACGGCTGGAAGGCTTGCGCGCACCGGCGCCCGTCTTGATCTACGCTTGGCCAAATCGACGAAGCTATACAGGGCAGCCGGTCGTCGAAATTCACGCGCCCGGTTCGCCTCCTTTACTGGAAGCCATTCTGGCGAATCTCTTCGAGCGCGGGATTCGGCCCGCGGGTGCTGGCGAATTCACCCTTCGGGCCTTTCTTGCCGGCCGAATCGATCTTTTGCAGGCCGAGGCCGTGCTGGGCGTGATCGATGCCGCCGACGTATCAAATCTGACGACGGCCCTGCGACAACTGGCCGGCGGCATTTCCGAACCCATCGCCAATCTTCGCAATGGGCTCATGAATCTTCTCGCCGACCTAGAGGCAGGACTCGACTTTGTCGAGGAGGACATCCAATTCGTCTCTCGCGACGAAGTCGCACGACGGATTTCTGCAGCCAACTTTGAAGTGGACCGCCTGCTCGCCCAGTGCGAATCGAGGATGCAGTCGGCGGGCCGAGCCCGGATCGTCCTTGCCGGGCTGCCAAATGCCGGAAAGAGCACTCTCTTCAATGCGCTCGTCGGGAGGGAGGCGGCCTTGGTCTCTCGGACAGCCGGCACGACCCGCGACTATCTTCGTGGCGAATTCGATTGGCGGGGATTGGCCGTCGAGCTGAGTGACACGGCGGGATGGGAGGGTGAGCAAGGTCAAGATGCTTCGGACTTCGCAACGACTCTAGACGAGGTTTCCGAGGCTGCACAGGCGATCGCGGAGAAGCAGTGGGAGCAGGCCGACCTTATTATTTGGTGTTCGGCGTGCGATCTCGAGCCATCGGAACGGCCAGCCGAAGCGACAATCGTCGATCGGCTGCGAAGCCGCGGCCGCAGTCTCATTGTTGTCTACACAAAGTCCGATTTGGAATCTGCGTGCCGCCCCACCGGTTTAGTGATCAGCGCCATTAGCGGGACAGGCCTGGCGGAGCTTGCCGCCGAATGTGCCCGGACGCTCGCAGGTGAGAGATTTGGCACAAGCGCCATTATCGGCACGACAGCTGCCCGTTGTCGCGAGTGCCTGTCGCACAGTCGGCAAAGCCTGACACGCGCGAGTTTGGCTGCCGAGAGCCGAATGGGGGACGAGCTACTCGCCCTCGAGATCCGCGACGCCGTAGATGATCTCGGCCGCATCCTGGGAGCCGTCTACACAGACGACATCCTCGACCGCATCTTCAGTCGATTCTGCATCGGCAAATAGACGGCGAATCGGAGGGTCGCGAGTTGAATTTATTCGTTTACGGAACCCTGAAGCGAGGACAGCCTCGCCATCGCTTCCTTTCCGGTCAGAATTTCATCGCAGCTGCCCGCACCTCCCCGCATTACCGGCTCTACCATCTGGGCGATTACCCGGGCCTGGTCGAGCGAGTCGACGGAGTGTCGATCGAGGGTGAATTGTGGGACGTCGACGACGCATGCCTGACTCGGCTCGATCGTTTCGAAGGCTGCGATGTGGGCCTTTATCAACGAGGTTCGATCCGATTGGCACCTCCGCACGATGAGGTGTCGGCCATGACGTACTTTTATCTGAAAAACGTCGGAGGCTGCCCCGAATGTGGAACTTGCTGGTGAACGACTGCCGTCGTCGTCAAAAATGCGACACGACGTCACAAGCAAACCTGCGGTCCATCTCGCACCTTACCTCCATACCGCTGCCTCACCTCCCCCACTCATTTCATCTGGACCAACCAGCCCGCGTGTGATACATGACGCCCTCCTGGCGCGCGAGAGATCCGCGCGCGGAGCCGTTTCATGAACCCGGGGGACCGCGTGAACGCCTTCCCGCGATTGATTCCGTACGTTTGGCCGCATCGCCGTAAGTTTTACTTTTCGGTGGTGTTTTCGCTTTTGGTGGCCGGACTGTGGGGCTTAAGCCTCTCGTCGGCCTATCCGATCGTCACGGTCCTGTTTGAGAACAAGTCGGTCGAGGAGTACGTCGACAACGCGATTGCCGCGACGAAGGCCGTCATCGAAAAGAAAGAAAAAACGCTCGACGACCGCGAGGAGCAACTCAAGCAGCTCGATGCCAAGAACGTGGCTCATAACGGCGCATGGGGCAAAATCATGCGCCGCCAGTCCCGCGAGCAATCGGTCCTCAGCTCGGCTTCTTACAAACTCGTGATCCTGAGTTGGATCAAAGCCCGTGTCGTGCCACGGTTGCCGCACGACAAGTTCAACCTCTTGGCGCTGATACTCGGCCTGCAATTGGTGCTCACCCTGGGCAAAGGGGCTTGCGAATTCGTGCAGGAGACGCTCATCGCCCAGCTTGTCGAACTTTCGCTGATGGGAGTCCGCAAGGACTGTTTCCGCCGCGTGCTTCGTCTCGACTACCAGTCCGTGACGATGAAAGGGACGCCTAAGCTAATGTCCCATTTCACGAACGACATGAACGTCATGGCGTCGGGCCTGCGGCTGATGGGGGGCAAAGTCATACAGGAGCCGCTTAAGGCGCTGGTCTGCATCATGCTGGCGTTCTTTGTCTGCTGGCAATTGACGCTGCTTTCGCTTTTGACAGCGCCGATCCTAGCGATCATTTTCGCCCGTATTGGCTCGAGCCTGCGGCGTGCCAGTCATCGGGCGATGGACAGCATGACGCGCGTCTACAAAGTTCTCGAGGAGACATTCGACGGCTACAAAGTCGTGACGGCCTTCAATGCCGCCCGGCGACACCGCCGCCGTTTCCATCGTGAAAGCAAAGATTATTGTGCACGATCGGTTAAGATCGCGCGGATTGACGCGTTGACCGGTCCGATCACGGAGACAATGGCCTGGATCGCCGCCTATCTTGCCCTTTTGCCCGGATGCTATCTGGTGCTGCGGGGCACCACCGATATCTGGGGTATCCGTCTCACGACGGGACAACTGGGTATGAACGACCTGGGGACCCTGTATGTGCTGCTTGCCGGCATCATCGATCCGGCGCGCAAACTTTCCTCGACTTACGCCAAGGTCAAGCGGGCCTCGGCAGCAGCCGACCGCATCTTCGACCTGATGAACGAGAAGACCCGCGTCGTGGAGCCGGAGGCACCCAAGGCTCTTCCGCGACACGCTCGCAGTATTGAGTTCGCCAAGATTCATTTCGCCTACGCGCGAACGGGGCCGACCGGTCTCGTGCGACCGGCGGCGATCGACGATGTCACGCTTTCAATCAAAGCCGGTGAGGTAATCGCGGTCGTCGGCGAGAACGGGTCGGGCAAATCGACGCTGGTGAATCTCTTGCCGCGGCTCTACGACCCCGACTTCGGAACGATTGCAATCGACGGCGTCGACATTCGAGACGTCAGCCTGGAAGATCTGCGAAGCCAGATCGGCGTCGTGACCCAGGAAACGCTGCTGTTCGATGACACGATCTATGAGAACATCCTTTACGGCAAGCCCGAGGCGAAGCGGGCCGAGGTTGAGGAGGCCGCCCGTCGCGCCTACGTCACTCGGTTCTTCGACCAGATGCCGGACGGTTTCCAAACTCGGATCGGCGAAAAAGGGGGTCGGCTTTCGGGAGGACAACGGCAGCGAATCGCCCTGGCTCGCGCGATCCTGCGAGACCCAGCGATCCTCATCCTCGACGAGGCGACCTCTGCGACTGATGCACAAAGCGAGATGCTGATTCACGAAGCGCTCCAATCGTTCGTCAAGGGCCGCACCACGTTCTTGATTACACATACAGTCACTCCCAGCGTTCTAGAATTCGTGCATAAGATCGCCGTCATGGATCACGGCCAGCTCGTCGCGTTTGGGCCACATGATGAGCTCCTTGCGAACTGTCCGACCTACGAACGCCTCTTCCACGCCCGCGGGCGACGCGTGCAAGTCACCGCTGAGCTGCCAGAAACCGCCGTCGCCCCCGATGAGGAAATGGCGACATCGAACTCAATGCAGCCGACGCATGAGAGAATCGGACGCCATTCCATCGACCGGCCGGAAATACTTCCGATTCCGCTGGCTCGCAGCATTCGGCTGGCAGCGCAAAGCGCGGCTGGCGAGCCGCCTTCCGAAGGTGCACGAGACGTCAACTCGAACCGTTCGGCAGGACCCTCGCAAGATGCTGCCTGATATCCGGCGCGCGGTCGACGCCGAACGAGATTGATCTCTTAGTTCTCGTTTGCCGCCTTGGTTCACGGCCGAATGCGTGATGCTCCGCGACCCAATTTGTTTCCTCGGTCGTTCCAAGCGGTTAAGATGCGGGAACGCCCCTGACGTTACTCGTCGAGGCAGGAAACGCGGGTTGGTGGAGTCCGGAATGCGTTGGTCGCCTGCAGCGTTGATTCTTCTCCTTGTCTACTCTTTCGGAGTCCATAGCGCACGCCCCGATTCCTCGTCGAAGACGGATCAAGCGAGCCCTCCCCCCACCGCAGTGACGAAGTCGGCAGGTGTCGAAAAACATCACGGCAACGCGGCTTCTGCCCCCGCCGGCGTGATGTCGATTGCCGATTTGACGGCGAAGGTTCGCGATTCGACGGTCGTGATCTCAGTGATGGGTCGCGACGGCGAGCGTTCGAGCCTGGGATCCGGTTTCGCCATCGACAACAAAGGGCTGATCGCCACTAACCTCCACGTAATTGGAGAGGCACGTCCGATTGTCGTGACGACGGCGGACGCTCGGCGTTTTGACGTGACCGAGATCTACGCCACCGACCAGGCGATGGATCTCGCTGTGATTCGCGTCGACGCCAAAAACCTCAAGCCGCTGGAACTCGGCGACTCGGACCAAATCAAACAGGGACAGGACGTAATCGCGATTGGCAATCCCCGAGGCTTCGAGCACAGCGTCGTGAGCGGGATCGTCTCCGGAGTTCGCAAGCTCGAGGGGAAGCCACTGATTCAGCTCGCCATTCCGATCGAACAGGGGAACAGCGGCGGCCCCGTGCTCGACCGCAGCGGCCGCGTACTCGGACTCGTGACAATGAAGTCCGTCGTCAGCGAGAACCTGGGGTTCGCCGTGGCGGTCAATGCTCTCAAGCCGCTTTTGAAGAAGCCGAACCCCGTTCCAATCGATCGATGGCTGACAATCGGAGCGCTCGACGAGACCGAATGGACGACTCTCTTCGGCGGCCGATGGCGGCAGCGCGCCGGACGCGTGCTGGCTGAAGCGCCGGGAAGCGGTTTCGGAGGAAGGACACTCCTGATTTCAAAGCGTGCAATCCCCGCGATGCCGTTCGAGGTCGCCGTTTGGGTTCGTCTTCAGCGAGAGGATGGTGCGGTCGGTCTTGTGTTCACTTTCCACGATAGCATCGCCCATTATGGATTTTATCCGAGCAGTGGACGGATCCGTCTCACGCGATTCGACGGGCCAGACGTTTACTCGTGGCATGTGTTAAATGAACTACAAACGTCGGCATACCGGCCGGGAGAATGGAACCGTCTCAAGATCCGCGTGGAGAAGGACAAGCTTCTCGGATATGTCAACGACGTTCTCGTGGTCGAGTCAACGGATACGGACTATCGACAGGGACAGGCCGGCTTGGCCAGCTTCCGCGGCACTCACGCGGAATTCAAAGGATTTGAGATCGGAAAGAATGTTCCATCCGTGTTGCCATCCCGCGAACTGGCCGCGCGCGTGGAACGACTTGCGGGCACTCTCACTCCCGACTGGCCGCCCGATCCGAAATCGGTTGTTCCGTTTCTTTCCGATGCCGATGCAGGCGTGCGAGCACTCCGAAAAGAGGCCGATCGGCGAGAGCGCGAGGCGCAGCAGCTCCGCCGTTTGGCCGACACGTTGAAATTGACGCATATCGAACAGCAGATTGCGTCTCTTTTTACCAAGAAGGACGAGACGAAGGTCGACCTCTTGCGTGCGGCGTTGTTAATCGCTCGCCTCGACAACGACGACCTCGACGTCGATGCCTATGCTCGCGAGGTTGATCGTCTGGCGGACGCAGTCCGTGCCGCACTTCCCAAAAACCCAGACGCGGATATCCGGTTGAAGGCTCTCGACGATTATTTGTTCAAAAAGCTCGGATTCCACGGCAGCCGCACCGACTTTAACAACCGGTCGAACAGCTACTTGAACGAAGTCATCGACGACCGGGAAGGATTACCGATCACGCTGTCCGTCCTGTATATCGAGCTGGCTCGGCGGTTGGACGTGAATGTCGTCGGAATCGGCGTGCCGGGACGGTTCTTGGTCCGGGCCGAGTCAGTCCATGACACGGGGAACTTGATCGATGTCTACGAGGGCGCGCGCCGTCTGTCGAAGGCCCAAGCGGAGCAGCAAGTCGTTGCCTTCACGGAGAGGGCAAGCACGCCGAATGATTGGCAGGTGCAAACGAAAAAGCAAATCTTGCAGCGTCTCGTGCAAAACCTCGTCAACAATGCCGAGGAGTCGAACGATGCGGAATCCATGCTGCGTTATGTCGATGTTCTGCTGACTCTCGACCCGGCGTCGTTGAACGACCGTTGGCGGCGCGCCCTGCTTTGCTATCAGACAGGACGGCAGGCCGAAGCTCTTGCTGACGTCAATTTGCTACTGTCTGTGGACCCGGACAAACTCAAGGGCGCGGCCGATGCCACCCAAGTCCGCGAACTGAAGACTCTCTTGGAATCGCGTCCCTAATTTCGGTCAACGAGCTGCCATTGCAACAGAGCGGCTTTGCACTGACGGATTCGACAGATTATGGCCAAGCCGACCGTCGCAATATTGGGGGCAAGCAGCGACCGTGCAAAGTTCGGCAACAAGTCGCTTCGCGCGCATCTTCACGGCGGCTACGAGGTTTACCCGGTAAACCCAAAGGCCGATCGCATCGAGGGCCTGGCCTCTTACGCGTCTCTCGCAGCGGTTCCCGCGAACCAGCTTGATCGGATCAGCGTCTATTTGCCCCCTGCCGTCGGATTGAGCGTTCTGCCAGAAATTGCCGCGACTCAAGCCCGCGAAGTGTGGTTCAACCCCGGAAGCGCGACTCCCGAGCTGTTAGAAAGGGCCCGCGCGCTCGGCGTCAACGCCATTGCGGGTTGCAGCATCGTCGATCTAGGCCTATCGCCCAGCGATTTTCCCGACAATTGAACCCCGACAATTGAACGTCGTGTCACTCTAGCGGAACCGGGCATTCAACGCGCCGCCCGCTACAGTCGGCACAGCGGACGCCAGTTCCACTGGGCCGGTTGTGCCGTTGGACTGTTCCGCCGACCCCTTACGAGTCAGGTCGGGCGGCAGCAGGTGCGAAAGAGTCGGTCGGAAAACGACAACGAGCAACAGCGGGAGATACCACAGCGAATACACACCTCCTCGCTGCGGATACCAGAATTGCGTGGCAACAATGATTGCCGTCGAATGGGCGACGAGCTGCTCCAACGTTTTCTTGCGAGGCCAGAACGACAACACGATCGCTCCAACGAGAAACGCGACAAAGACTGGAATTCGATAGGCGGCCATTTCCGGGTGCCAAAAGCCGCCGCTGTCGTCGTCGCGGAACGAGAGCGCGCTCCAGTCGATGGCCCCCAAACTCTGATTGCGGAATGATGCGATGTCGACGGACGTCAGCGCCAA
>CAYWOV010000107.1:0-6187 GCA_964459965.1 uncultured Planctomycetaceae bacterium
GGATGACGACGAGGAATTGGTCGAGTTGATTCGCGATGTGTTGGAATCGGACGGACGCTTCGAGGTCCGGGTGGCCAACAACGGCTTCGATGCCGGCATGATGGTCAAAGAATACCATCCGGACGTCATCGTGCTGGATGTCATGCTTCCCGATATCAACGGGAAGGAAGTTTGCCAGCGCGTCCGCAGCGACTCGAATCTCGATGACGTCAAAATCATCTGCATTAGCGGCATGGTCGAGACGGATAAGATCGCCGAACTACGACAGGCCGGGGCCAACGAATTTCTCCAAAAGCCCTTCGAAGTCGAGAAGCTCGTGGAACGCATGTGCCACCTGCTCGACATGGAGCCGGCCCAGGTCGCGCGGTAACGCCGGTCGATCGATCCCTTCCAGGACTCAGCAAGGAGGCGAGTCGTGGAGCAAACTGTCGACCGGGCCGCCTCTCTTGGTCCGACATACGGCTCCGCCGCGCCGGTTGTCCGGAATGCTTCGGCGTACGAGATGTTGCTCTCGCTGCTCCCCGTGCGAAGTGCGCGGGACTTGGCCGCGGGAATGGCGCGTCAATGGCAGAATTGGTCGGGGGCCGAAGCCACTGTCGTTGCTCTAGGTTTCCACCAGACTGGTCGGAAGTTTGTCGCCCGAGCGTGCGCCGACACAATGCCTTGGGTCGCAGAGGCGGCGCTCGACCGCCATCAAACGGACGCCGGCTTGCTGGAGTTTGCGAACGTCGATTGCGGTGCTCCAGTTCGCGATGATGCTCCAATCGCGGCGATCACGTTTACGACATCCGGCGAGGCAATGGGCGGCGTCCTGCTCTACTCGTCCAAGCCGTTGGAATTGCCCGACGCCGCCTGCGACGAATGGGCGATTTGGAGCGGACGGTTGCTTGATCAGGCGGCGATCGTCGAAGAGCGATTGGGGGACCCCAGTGCCCTCGAATCGGCCAAGATCGAGGCGCTCGCCGAATTCGCCGCTGGTGCGGGACACGAAATCAATAACCCGCTGGCAACGATCGCCGGACGCGTCCAAATGCTGTTAGGTAATGAGCCTGACAGCAATCGACGCCAGGATCTTACGACCATTGGCGCGCAGGCACTCCGTGTTCGCGACATGATCGGTGACCTGATGCTCTTTGCCCGGCCCCCCGCGCCTGCGCCACAGCGGCTGCTACTCAATGAAATAGCACAAGCAGTCATTGACCAGTTCGCGGACACGGCCCGATCGCGTTCTTGCTCTCTTGAGCTTGGAGCAACGAGTCCCATTTTCGCGACGGTCGATCCAACTCAGCTGCGCATCGTGCTCAGCGAGTTCGTCCGTAACAGCCTTAACGCGATCGATTCCGTCAGCAGCAGAGTTCAAGGCGAGATCATCATCCGTTTGGACCGATCCGGATTGCCCGCAAAATCTGCCGCTGTTGTTTCGATCACGGACAATGGCCCGGGATTGAGCGAGCGCGATCGCGCACATCTGTTCGATCCATTTTATTCCGGCCGCGAGGCGGGACGCGGACTCGGTTTCGGGCTTTGCAAGTGCTGGCGAATTGTGAGCGGCCACGGCGGATGGATCGAGGTCGATTCGGTCACCGACATCGCAACCTCGTTTCGCGTTTTCTGGCCCGATGAACCTGCCACGTCGTCGCACAAACCGCTCGAGCACCCCTTTATTTGTTCTTAATTGGCATTGCGGCATGTCTCCCCTGGTTCCCCTCCTGACGTTGGTTTTGGCTGCCGGCACGAGCGGCGCCCCCCGGGACGAACCACTGGTCGAACATCCGCGATTCAGTATCGAAGTCCCATCGAACATCCTCACCGACGTCCCCGTCCGCAAAATTGTGATTCGAGCATTCGACGCCAACGGCAAGCCCGACGCATCGTACAACGACCAGCCCCTGATCACGGGTATTCGGCTGGCCGTTCCACAGAGCGACGACGCCAAGCTGGGCCCGTTCCATGAGGGCGTTCTAGAACTGTCCAGCGACCTGCACGCCGGACGGAAGGTTTACATTTCCGATCCGCAGATTGTCGTCGACGGCGGGGATCGACGATTCGCGAGGCTCAACGTTTCGCGCACGAATCGCTGGCTTGCCTTGGCCCCGGCGATGGTCGCCTTCCTCTTGTGCCTGTGGCCGCGAAATTTCGTCCTCGCGATGTTCGTCGCCGTGTTGTGCGGAACGGCGATTCTCGATCAGGGCAACCTCTTTCACGCCTTCGTGCAGACGATCGACTCCTTCGTTCTGGTTGAATCATCGGCAACCGCCGGGGGGGGCGGCTTCCATCTCACGACTCTCACCGTGATGCTTTTCTTCGGTTCGCTGTTTTCCGTTCTTTCGGCCAACGGCGGACTTTCGGGGTTGAGCGACCGGCTTGGACGGCGCGCGAAGACTCGCGAACACGGGCAGTTACTGACGCTTCTCTTTGGATTTTGCGCCTTTTTCGACGATTATCTTCACGCCCTCGTCCTCGGAAAGACGCTGCGGCCCTTGTCCGATCGACTGAAAATCTCACGGGAGAAGTTCGCCTTTCTGGTTGACACGACCTGTGCCCCGGTGGTCGCCCTGGCGATTGTTTCGACCTGGCTTGCCGCCGAGCGCGGGACGATTCGCGAGACGTTTACGTCGCTCGGCTCGAGCGGCAGCGCCACGGCAACGTTGTTGGCCAGTCTGCCCTATTGCTTTTATCCAATCCTGATGCTGATCTTCGCAGCACTGGTGATTTTTCTTGGTCAGGATTTCGGACCCATGCTTCGCGCCGAATTGCGAGTCGCGACGCACGGCCAGTTGAGTCGCCCCGATATGGCCGACCCGCAAGTCCTTCCCGCGGCCGAGAGCGACACCCATGAAGGCCGCAAGCTGGCTCGCAACGCGTGGATCCCAATCGTACTCTTGTTCGGTCTGGTTGCGATCGGCGTATGGTGGACCGGGCGCGAGGAAATCACTTCCGCGATCACCAGCGCGACACCCGCGGCGCTGGCTCAGCCGGCCGAGAACCCCTCGTGGCTCGACCTAATCGAGCATGCGAAACCGCAGCGCGTGCTGCTGTTCTCCGTGTTTCTGGCGTCGGCAAGCGCCGTCGCATTGGGAGTTTGGTCGCGATCGCTTACGCTGCAGCAAGGCCTGAGCGCCTGGGTCTCCGGCCTGCAGCGGATGGTTCCCGCGGCGCTCATTCTGGTGCTGTCGTGGTCCTTCCAGCGAATCTGCGATGCGGACCATCTCAACACGGCGGGCTTTTTGACGGAGATCGGCCAGCCACGGGTGACCGTCGAATGGGTGCCGCTGGTGGCGTTCCTCGCTGTCGGGCTCACTTCATTTGTCGTCGGCAGCTCCTGGGCCGCGCTTCCGCTCGCTCTGCCGCTCTTTATTTCCGTGACGCATGCGCTCCTGGTCGATTTGAACGAGGCCAGCCCGCTGCATCCGCTGCTACTCGCAACGATCGGCGCCGTAATCGGAGGCACGGTTTTCGGCCATCACTGTTCGCCTATTTCCGAAACGACAATTCTTTCTTCGGCGTCGAGTTCGTGCAGCCATCTCGACCACGTCCTCACGCAATTCCCTTACGCCGTG
The DNA here is from genome assembly GCA_964459965.1 of uncultured Planctomycetaceae bacterium. Taxonomy (GTDB): domain Bacteria; phylum Planctomycetota; class Planctomycetia; order Planctomycetales; family Planctomycetaceae; genus DASPSM01. Next base: position 3,561 of record CAYWOV010000107.1, read on the forward strand.
ACGGTGGCGATTGTCGTCGCGATCTTCGGCTATGTGCCGGTCGCGTACGGTCATTCACCGGTCGTGCTGTTGCCAATAGCGACAACCGTGCTGTTCGTCGTCCTTCAATTCGGCGGCCGCCCCTCAGTGCCGCAGATCGACAATGCCGCGCAAACTGACGCAGCCTCGAAACCCGAGAGCACGCGAGAGTCGAGTGCAACCGCCGCCCCCGCGAGCCCTTCAGATCCCCGCAAACTTGCGGCGGCTGCATCCGGGCAAGCCGTTTCCGCGCGGCCCTCCTAGCAGGGCTGACACGGCCGATTAGCGGCGGCAAATTTTCAGTTTGTGGTTCCCAAGCAGTCTGTCTGTGCCGTCTTTGCGGGCCCCCGCCGGTTCTCGCCGACCATTCCTCCGGCAAATTGAGATTATTCGCGCCTTTGGCCGCGGGTTGAAATTGTCCGGTTGCATGAGAGGGGAAAGCGGCGCGGCCTGGGTTGTATAATACGGAACCACATTCCGATTTCAGTTCGACGGCAGCGTGAAAGCGACGAGCTCTGATGGCGCAACAGGAACGGCTCCGGGGCATCTTCACCCCCAACCTTGTCCCCCAGGATAGTTCGGGCGAAATCAACGAGGCAGAGCTACGCCGCTATGTCGATTGGCTGATCGCTCGCGGTGTCCACGGCTTGTATCCCAACGGGTCGACCGGCGAGTTCACGCGGTTCCGCGCCGACGAGCGCCGCCGCATCACCGAGATCATCGCCGACCAGACCAAGGGCCGCGTGCCGATTCTCGCCGGAGCGGCCGAGGCCAATGTCCGCGAAACTCTTGCGGCTTGCGAACATTATGCCGGGCTCGGAGTCCGGGCCGTCGCCATTGTCGCTCCGTTTTATTACAAGCTCAGCCCTGCATCGGTCTACGCCTACTTCCGCGAGATTGGACGCAACACGCCGGTCGACGTCACGCTCTATAACATCCCGATGTTCGCCAGCCCCATCGATGTGCCGACGGTGCAACGGCTCTCGGAGGAGTGCGAGCGGATCGTAGCGATCAAGGACTCCTCGGGCGACATTCCGCATATGATCCGCATGATCAAGTCGGTCCGCCCCAATCGGCCCGACTTCGCGTTCCTCACCGGCTGGGACGCCGCGCTGATGCCGATGCTCCTGGTCGGTTGCGACGGCGGAACAAACGCCAGCTCCGGCGTCGTGCCCGAGCTCACGCGGAGGTTGTACGACCTCACTCTGGCCGGTCAACTCGACGCGGCTCGGAAGATTCAATACGACCTGATCACACTCTTCGACACAATGATCTATTCGGCTGAGTTTCCCGAAGGCTTTCGAGCGGCCGTCGAATTGCGCGGCTTTCGCATGGGAACCGGTCGCCAGCCCCTCTCACCAGAACAACGGACCGACCTGTCGACACTCAGCAAGACGCTGCAGTGCCTGCTGGCCGAACACGGCTTTACGAACGAGCCGGTCGGCGGCTGCCCCGCGGGCAGCGGCGCGAATGGATTCGACGCCAAGCAGGTAAGTGAAATTGTGCAAACAGTCGTCGCCGAGCTTCATCGCCGCGGCTTGATGTAGCCGTCCGAACCGGCAATTTTCGCCGATCGTTCGATTGCCACGTCCGAAACACACTCTTCCAATGCTTCCTGCCGGGCGTTCGCGTTGATCGAACGGGCTTGTTCGATTATGACCCGCGATCCGCGTATCCGCCGCCCCACTTGTTCCTTGTGGCAGGTCAACCCATGTCAGCCCTCTCGAAAACGCCGGACTTTGGCCGTGCCCGTCTTTACTCGACCATCTTGCTTTGCTTGTTCGCCGGCTGCGTCGGGCCGCAGATGGTTCGCTGCCCGATTGCGGATGCCGATCTCACCAAGCGAATCGTGGAGATCGCCCCGATCGGAACTCCGCGCGATGAGACGATTCAGAAGTTGAGGAGCGCGGGAATCGACGGGGCCTTTGGGACCGAGAAATCGGCAATCGGCAAAGAGTATTTTTGTTGCCGGAGTTGGCAGCGACCCAACGGCGAAGTGTGGCGGATCAACCTCTTGCTGCATTTCGACAAAGCGGGGAATTTCAGCGAAACACTTGATCTGCCGGACCTCGACTCAAGTAAACTGAAGCCTGCCAAGAGCGCGAGTTGAGCGGCGCGACGAACGTTTGATCTCAACGGGCAGCCAACCGCACGTGACTAGGCGCCGAGCTTCAAGCGATAAAACTTCGCGCCTTCGGCGATCGCTTCGGCCAGCTTTTCGGGATGTTTGCCGCCGGCCTCCGCCAGATCCGGGCGACCGCCCCCTCCTCCGCCGACGATCTTGGCCGCCGTGCGGACGCTATCGGATGCCGAAATACCGCGCTGGACGAGGTCTTTGCTGACGGCGGCTGTTAGCGCAACTTTGCCGTCGGTTGCCGAGCCCAACACAATTGCGACCGAGCGGCCCTTGCCGCGCAGGCGGTCGATGAATTCGCGGAGCGTGTCGCGATTGGTCACATCGGTCGTTTGGGCAATGATTTTGACACCGCCGACCTCTTCCGCTTTGGCGAATAGTTCTTCGGCGGCCTCGGCAACCGACTCGCTGGTTTGTGCTTCGAGCTGCTTTTTCACATCACGCAGTTCCTCTTGCAGCGCGGTGATGCGTCGAG
>CAYWOV010000107.1:6287-7849 GCA_964459965.1 uncultured Planctomycetaceae bacterium
TCGAGCTGCTTTTTCACATCACGCAGTTCCTCTTGCAGCGCGGTGATGCGTCGAGGCAGGTCCTCCGGCTGGGTCGTCTTCAGGTGACCCATGAGCTCTTTGAGCAGGTTTTCCGTGTCGCGAATCTGCTGCAGGGCGCGCGGTCCCGTCATCGCAACAACGCGACGCACGCCCGTGGCGACCGACTCCTCGGAGACGATCTTGCAGAAGCCCACTTGTCCCGTGTTGGAGAGGTGCGTGCCGCCGCAAAGCTCGATGCTGAATTGGCCCATGCTGACCACGCGCACCGGGTCGGGATATTTTTCACCGAAGAGGGCCATGGCCCCCAGCTTTTTGGCCTCCTCCAATCGCAGGATGCGTGTCGCTACCGGAGCCCCTTCCGCAATGCGGGCATTAATTTCGTCCTCGACCGCGAGGATTTCTTCGTGCGTCAAAGCCCGCTTATGGGCAAAGTCGAAGCGAAAGTGATCTTTTTCGACCTTGGAGCCGCGCTGCGTCGCCGTTTCCCCCAGCGTCTTACGCAGCGCGTGATGCAGCAGGTGCGTCGCAGAGTGGGCACGTCGAATGGCACCGCGGCGTTCGACGTCGACTGTTGCCTTCAGACGTTGGCCGACTTGCAGCCGCCCTTTCTGCAGATGGCCGATGTGCAGGATGAGCGAGCCGTCGCGTTGCGTATCGATGACGTCGAAGCGGCAACCGTCGGCGGTCAGCGTCCCCGTGTCGCCGACCTGGCCCCCCGCCTCGCCGTAAAACGGGGTCCGGTCGAGGACAATGGCGACGGGAGCGGCGTGGCTCAGCTCCTCGAGTTGATCGACGAGCTGTTTTTCGGCAATGATGCCGACCACTTCTCCTTCGGCCTCGACCGCTTCGTACCCAAGAAACTCGGTCGCGCCGGCGCTCTTGCGGACCGCGTCGAGCGGGCCTTCGGCCATGACCGAATCGAGAAACGCGCCGCTGCCGCTGCCGATCTTATGCTGATTCATCAGGTACTTAAACCGCTCGATGTCGACGGCCAAGTTCTTCTGGGCGGCCATCGCTTCGGTCAGCTCAATCAGAAAGCCGTCCGTTTGATGTAGATCGAATGCATCGTCGCCGGAGATTTTTCCGGAGCCGGCCGAACGGGCTTTCTCGACGCATTTCTCGAATTTTGAAAGACCTTTGTCGACGACGCCGAGAAATTGGCCTTCTTCCTGTTCGATGACCTCGGCGACAGACTTTTGGGTCTCGGCGATTTCTGGATAGGCTGCCTGCATCGCGCGAACGACCGCCGGCACAAGTTTGTGCAAGAATGGCTCATGCCGCCCGAGCAGATAGCCCTCCAGGAGAGCCCGCCGCAGCAGCTGCCGCACGACGTAACTCTCCTTTTCACTTCCCGGAGAAACGCCTTCATGGATGCAGAATGTGATGGCGCGCACGTGGTCGGCAATGCGTCGGATGGGTCTGCCGTTCACGCTCGCAAAGTCGTACTTGATTCCCACCGCGTCGGCCGCGGCGAGGCAGAGGGGCTTTAAGATGTCGATCTCAAAGTTGCTCGGCACACCCTGCAAGACAGAGGCCGTGCG
>CAYWOV010000108.1:0-7787 GCA_964459965.1 uncultured Planctomycetaceae bacterium
ATCATGCTCGAGATTGCCGCCGACTTGCGGCGCGGTCTGGACGTCACCGAGGCGATGCGCGACCAGGGTCAGGCTTTTCCCGAGGCGATGGTCGATCTCATCGGCGTGGGCGAGCAAACGGGGTCGCTCCCCGACATCCTGAAGTCGTTGGCCGGCCACTTCGAAAACAGCATCCGGTTGCGACGCGCGTTCTTTTCGGCGATCGCCTGGCCTGCGTTTCAACTGGTGGCGGCAATTCTGATCATTGGTTTGCTGTTGTACATTCTCGGATGGATTGCCGAATCGCGCCGAGGAAGCAAGCCGATCGACATTCTTGGCCTCGGACTGTACGGGACGGAAGGCGCCCTCACCTGGTTCGCGATGACATTTGGAACTCTCATCGGGGGCTTTATCGCCGGGGTGTTCATTCGCCGTTCGCTGATGGGTCAACGAATCTTTGATCCTTTGGTTTTGCGAATTCCCGTGATCGGAGGCTGCATGCGGTCCTTCGCGATCGCCCGGTTCTCGTGGTCGTTCGCTTTGACGCAGCAGGCCGGCATGTCCATCGAGCCGAGCTTGAAGCAGAGCTTCAAGGCAACAAGCAATGGAGCGTTTATCACCGCGGCCCCGGAAGTTTGGGCCCGCGTGCGAGCGGGCGAAACGCTCTATGAGTCGTTGGCCGCGACGGACCTGTTTCCGACGGATTACCTGTCGATTGTCGATGTGGCCGAAACTTCAGGAACGGTGCCCGAAGCGCTTGATCGACTCAGTCCGGAGCTCGAGGCCCAAGCCCGACGCAGTTTAGAAACCATGGCGTCGGCCCTGGCTTGGTTGATCTGGTGCGCGGTGGCCGTCTTCATCATCTTTTTGATTTTCCGCATCTTTCAGTTCTACATCGGCCAGATCAACGATGCCCTGAAGCAAGTGTGAAGATTCGGAGCCGTCAAGAGGAACGCGGGAGACTGCGAATCTGCCAAGTGTCACTCAAGCTTTCGCGGGATTGGCGAATTGGGACAAGGACTTAGGATGCGGGCCAAACCGTGCAATTTGACGGCCGTTTTTTGCCGCCGATATAATTCGGCGGTTCGCGGAATATAATCGGTGGTCGCTCGCGTCCGGATCGCGTCGACCCGATGGGGACCAGGAAGAGGGCCCGCTGCTCATGCATTGCCTGCGATCTTTGCTGAAGGCACTACCGGCGCTCTTGATCCTGCTGCCGGCTGCGGCGGCTTTGTGCGCCGATCCGCCGCCCGTTGAACCCCGGCACGCGGAAGGCGGCGATAATAGCAACGCTACGGGAGGGGTGCCTCCGTCCAATGTTCCATTGGCACGCTATCTCACGCTCACCAGCCCCGTGGACGATGTCGTTTTCGGGCACGTCCAAAACGTCGCGCTGACGCTTCAAAGCCAGGCTCGCAGCCAGCACCGGCGGGCGATCCTCGTGCTGGAGATCACTCCCGGCTCGAGCCCTTTTTATCAGGTGTCCGGGCTGGCTACGTTCTTGACCTCGGTTGACATCGCCGACGTGAAGACCGTTGCGTGGGTCCCGGAAACGGTGACCGGCAACAACGTCATTCTGGCACTGGCTTGCAACGAAATTGTCATGCTTCCGGACGCCGATTTGGGAGACATCGGTCGCGGCAAACCTCTGGACCGCGACGAGCAACATCAGGTTCTCCGTCTCATCGAAAAGCGACATAATCCCCGCGTGAGCACGGCGCTCGTGCAGGGAATGATGGATGCGGAAGCGGTCACATTGAGGGCGAAAATTCAAGTCCTCGCCGCGGGGAAAGAAACAACCGAATTTCGCGTTGTGACCAAGGACGAGTTGGAGCGGCTACGGCAGTCCAAGGCAGCCATTCTTGACGTGCAGACGATCAAGGAAGCGGGCGACGCGGGAATCTATTCGGGAAGCAAGGCACGCAGCCTGGATGTGTTGGCCGTGCAAACAGCCATTAGCCGCGGCGAGATCGCCCAACTCTACAACCTTCCCCGCGAAGCACTGCGCGACGATCCCACCGCGGGGGACCGGCCGCGAGCCGAGATGATCAAAGTTGACGGCAAAATCGAGTCAGTGCTCGAGGCGTTCATTGAGCGGCAAATCGATCGGGCCGTGGCCTCCGGCGTCAATTTGATCATTTTCAACATCGATTCGGCGGGTGGACCGCTGTCGCAGAGCCAAAACCTCGCCAGCGCCATTGCCGACCTCGACCCGAAAAAGGTCCGCACGGTCGCCTATATCCCCAAAGAGGCAGTTGGCAGCGCCGCCGTAATTGCGCTGGGCTGCGACGAGATTTACTTGCAGCCGACCGCCCGATTTGGAGACGCACGGCCGAACGATGGCGATAGCGAGCGGGAGGGGGATCGCATCTCCGACGATATCGTGCGGCACTATCGAGATGCGCTCGGCACTTTGGCCAAAAGGAAAAACCGGCCTGAGGGAGTGGCCCAGGCGATGGCCGACAAATCGCTGCAGCTTTTTCAGGTGAAAAACCGCCGGACCGGACGGGTTTGGTATTTGACCGACGCCGAGATCCACGACTCAAACGGCGAATGGGAGAAGGGCCTGCCGGTGCCCGAGTCGGGCCGAACCCAACTGCTCACGCTGAACGGCGGACGGGCACATGAGCTGCTGCTGGCAGAACCGCCGGTCCGCGATTTTGATGATCTGAAACAGCGGCTGGGCATCCCGCCTGAAATCAGCGTCGCCGAGGCCAAGCGAACCTGGGTCGACACCCTAGTTTTTTGGCTCAATACCGATTTGGCGCTCTTTTTATTGGTCGTCGTCGGCTTTATCTGCATCTATATCGAGCTGCATTTAATGACCGGGGCCCTGTCCATCGTGGCCGCCCTCTGTTTTGCGCTTTTCTTCTGGAGTCACTTTCTGGGGGGCACGGCAGGCTGGCTGGAAGTGGTCCTGTTTTTGATCGGCGTCGTCTGTTTGGCGCTAGAGATCTTCGTCATTCCCGGGTTTGGAATCTTCGGCGTGACCGGCATCTTGCTGATCTTTGCCTCGCTGATTCTTGCCAGCCAGACGTGGCACAACGTCGAACCAAACGAGGACTACAGGCGGCTTTCCTGGACTCTGGGCACTTTGGGCGGATCACTCCTGTCAGTCATTGTCATCGCCGTGACGATGAGTCGCTTCCTGCCTCACGTACGCGTTTTCGACCGTCTGGTCTTGTCCCCGCCCGGCATTGGCGATTCCGGCCATTTAGGTCCCCGGCTGCGTCCCGATTTGGCAGACGAGCATACCTCGGGGACGCTTGCGGAATTGCCCCGTTTGCTCGTCGGCCAGGAAGGAACCGCGGTAACTGGGCTGCGGCCTGCGGGTAAGGCAAAAATCCATGGCCGACTAATTGACGTCGTCAGCGATGGTCCATTTATTCCGGCCGATCGCCGAATCGAAGTCGTCGCCGTCTCCGGCAACCGGGTCGTGGTCCGCGAGATCGTCTGAGCGCCGGTCAAAACGGCAGTTTTGCCACCCTTGGCCCCGACTTTTTTGGCTTTTTTGGGGCGCCAAGGGGGGTGAACGGACCCCAAAAAAGTCCCTCGCCAAACGACGTGCCGATTTGGCAGTAACCGGGACCGGTTGAATATTCTGGCAGCGTTGTTAGAGTATGCGACTAGAATTAGTCGAGGTATCACATTCGGACCAAGGTGCTGTTTGTGAGCCGCCCGTCCTGTCGGAAAGTCGTGTTGTTGGACGGAAGTTGTGCGGCTATAATGGGTTGAGATCGATTATGAAGATGAGTGCGGACCGTAAAACGGAATTGATTCACGCGTACCAGCGCTCGGACGCGGACACCGGCTCTCCGGAAGTCCAAATTGCCGTATTGACCGAACGGATCTCCAACCTGACGGAGCACTTACAAACGCATCAAAAGGACCACGCCAGCCGGCGGGGCTTGTTGATGCAGGTGCACAAGCGCAAAAGGCTGCTTGAGTACCTGAGGCAGACGGATCCGGAGCGATTCCGCGACATTAAGAATAAGCTGTCGATCCGGAAGTAGTTCGTCGCTTGTGTTTCGACTCATGGGGCTTCGAGTTTTGCGCACGGTGCGCTTGCTTATCGGGGCCAGGCCGTCGTTGATTGCGGCCCGCACCCTCCGGCCGTGTCGGATTTCCGGCACCAGGCCTTTCGTGCGGGGTCGGCTTCCGTCGGTGCAGTCGGGAACCAGCGCATAGTCATGTAGGAAAAGTATTGTGAAAGTAACAGTTGAACGTGAAATTGGGGGCCGCAAGCTCAGTCTGACAACAGGGGAAATCGCCAAGCAAGCCAGCGGGGCCGTCTTGGTTCAATATGGGGAGACGGTTGTTTTAGTTGCCGCCCAAGTCGGGCCGCCCCGCCCGGGAATTGATTTCTTCCCTCTCACTGTCGATTACCGCGAACGTATGGCCGCTGCCGGCCGCTTTGCCGGCGGATTTCTCAAGCGCGAAGGCCGTCCGACCACTCGCGAAGTTTTAAGTGCCCGGCTCACCGACCGCCCGTTGCGTCCCCTCTTTCCTGAGGGTTTCGCCGGCGAAGTGCAGATCATGGCCAATGTGATGGCCTGCGATCAGGAGAACGATCCCGACGTCCATTCCACAACGGGGGCCAGCGCCGCCCTGTGCGTCGCGCCGATCCCCTTCAACGATCCGATTGCCGCCATCCGCGTCGGCCTGATTGACGGCCGCTTCATCGTGCTGCCGACACAAACGGAACTCAAAAAGAGCGCGCTCGATTTGGTTGTGGCCGGCAGCAAAGAATCCGTCCTGATGATCGAGGGCTTCGGCCAGGAGATCCCCGACGACAAAATGCTCGAGGCGATCATGTTCGCCCATCGGGAGATCGTCAAGATTTGCGAGCTGCAAGAGGAGTTGGTGGCCAAGCTCGGCGTGAAGCCCACGCAGTTCGAGGCTCCGCCAGCCAACCCGTTCTTGGAAATCCTGAAGAAGCGAGCCTACGATCGCTTGCGGGAAGTGAAACAGAATCCCAAGAAGCAGGAGCGCCACGCGGGGACCGACGAGATTAAAGCGGGCCTGGCCGCGGAACTCTTCCCCGACAAGGCACTGGTCGACGCCGAGGGCCGCACGCGGATGCAGTTCGACCAGGCGTTCCACACGCTCGAAGAGAAAGTCGTCCGCGGTTTGATGCTCGAGGGCAAACGGCTCGACGGCCGCGCCACCGACCAGCTGCGTGAAGTAACTTGCAGCGTCGGCATTCTTCCGCGCGTCCACGGTTCGGCTCTCTTTACCCGCGGCGAGACGCAATCGCTGGGAACAGTGACGCTGGGAACCCCGAGGGATCAACAGCGCGTGGACGGCCTCTTCGGCGAAATGTCGAACCGGTTCATGCTGCACTATTACTTCCCGTCTTATTCAGTCGGGGAAGTGCGGCCGATCCGCGGTCCGGGGCGGCGGGAAATCGGACACGGCTGCCTGGCGGAACGGTCCGTCGAGCGGGTCCTTCCGCCGACCGATCGCTTCCCGTACACGATCCGCATGATTTCCGATATCACGGAGTCGAATGGTTCCAGTTCGATGGCGTCGGTCTGCAATTCGACGCTGGCGCTGATGGATGCCGGAGTGCCGATCTCGCAGCCGGTCGCCGGCATCTCGATCGGGCTCGTGAAAGAGACCGACGACAAGTACACCCTGCTCACCGACATCATGGGTGACGAGGATCATTTCGGCGACATGGACTTCAAGGTCGCCGGCACGCAGCGCGGCGTCACGGGCATCCAGCTCGACCTGAAGATCGCCGGGATCAACGAGCGAATCATCCGTGATACGCTGGCTCAGGCCTCAAAAGCCCGCCGCGACCTGCTCAAGACCATGCTCGGTGCAATCCGCAAGCCGCGGGGCGAGATCTCGCCCTATGCCCCACGCCTGACGCAGATGAAGATCGATCCGGAAAAGATCGGCCTCTTGATCGGCCCTGGCGGCAAAACGATTCGCAGCATCCAGGAGGGTTCGGGAGTCACCATCGACGTTCAGGACGATGGAACGGTCACCGTCGCTGGACCAAACGGTCCCTCCGTTGAGGAAGCACTGGCCCGGATTGAGGCCCTGACCGAGGAGATTAAGGTCGGCCGCGTCTACGAGGGAACGGTCAGCTCGGTGAAGGATTTCGGTGCTTTTATCGAGATCGCTCCGGGTAAGGACGGCCTGTGCCATATCAGCGAGCTCTCCGACGGCTTTGTCAAAAACGTGACAGACGTTTGTCGCGTGGGCGACAAACTCGCGGTCAAAGTCATTGCGGTCGACGAGCAGAACCGAGTGAAGCTGTCGCGAAAGGCCGTCTTGGCTGATGCCGCGCGTAACGGAGGTGGCGGCAGCGGCGACGGCGATGGCGGCGGTGACGAAGACGAGGACCGTTCGTAAACGAATTGAGCCATGGCCGAGCCGCCCGCCTCTAAGCAGCCGGTCGCTGTCGGACGCCGGGACGATCGGCTCGAAACCACGTCCGCTCGTGACGGCGCGCCCGCAGACACAGCTCCGAAGGGAGCGCCCGACGATGCAGCACTCGACGCTTTACCACCCGCGGCGACGGGCCCGGTTACGCTGGCCGACGATGAGCGGACTCGTTTGCGGGAACGCTATGAGGAGGTCGCCGCCTTGGCCGGCGGCCTTGCGCACGAGATCCGCAACCCGCTTTCGACGATCGGAATGCTGTTGGAACTGATGGCCGAGGATCTCAACGCCACGGAGTCCGCCCGCGACCGCCGGCTCTCGACACGGCTCCAGACTGTGCAGACCGAATGCCGGCGTTTGGAAGAGATTCTGAACGCGTTCCTGCAATTCGCGCGGGCCGGCGAGCTTGCGCTGGTCGAGACGGACCTCAATCAGCTCGTCCGCGACTTCATCGACTTTTATCAGCCCGACGCGAAGGTGCACCAAATCGAAATCAGCCCACACCTGGCCTCCGATTTGCCGCCGCTCCTCGTCGACCGCTCGCTGCTGCGACAAATGTTGTTGAACCTGGCGCAGAACGCGCAGCAGGCAATGCCCTCCGGCGGCCTGCTGGAACTGCAGACAAGCCTGCGTGACGGCCGCGTCCAGTTGGCGATCATCGACAACGGAGCGGGGATGGACGAGGCGACGCGATCCAAATTGTTCCAGACGTTTTTTTCCACCAAGACCACCGGTAGCGGCCTGGGACTCGCGACCGTCCGTAAAATCGTCGACGCGCACCACGGGACAGTCTCCTGCGAAAGCGAGCCCGGGAGGGGAACCCGGTTTTTGATCTCGTTCCCGCCCGCCTCCCCATGAACCCCAAAACCAAATCCGATGATCCCGGCGACCTTTCCGGTATCCCCATCCGCGTCCTGATCGTCGACGACGACGAGGCCCACGCACAGGCCGTCGCCCAGAGCCTCGACCGCATCGGCTGCGACACGACGGTCGCCAATTCGGGCAAGCGCGGCGTCTCGCTCATCGAAAGCGAAAATTTCGATGTCGTCGTCACCGACATGAAAATGGACGAGGTCGACGGCCTCGAGATTCTCGCTAAAACCAAGGAAGAACTGCCCGACGCGGAAGTCATCGTCGTCACGGGCCATGGCTCGATTAATTCGGCCGTGAACGCCATGCAACACGGCGCGTATACCTACCTGTCGAAACCCCTCGACATCAATGAGTTGCGCTCGGCCGTGCAAAAGGCGTCGACCCGCGTCCGCCTCATTCGCCGCAACGCCGAACTCAGCCGCCGGCCCGACGAGAAGTTTGGCTTCGAGGGAGTCGTCGGCACGACCCCGCAGATGCACCGCGTGATCGAAACGCTTCGCTTCGTCGCGCCCACCGACAGCACGGTCTTGATCCAGGGA
>CAYWOV010000109.1:0-7743 GCA_964459965.1 uncultured Planctomycetaceae bacterium
CGCAGCGCGCTCGGTTCGACGAGGCTATGGAGCAGCGATCTGGCCTCCTCGTCGACAATCGAGCAAGACCAGGTCGTTGGGAGCGTCGGCAATGGGGACGGTCCCGGCCGGGATGCGGCCCTCATGGGTGTCTCGGATCTCCTCGGGGTCTCGCCAATCCCAAGGCTCATTCAGTCCATAAAACGTGAAGCCGCCGACGTCGACGAAAGGGTGGGCGGACGTGTCGACGGGAAAGAAATTGCGAAACTTGGGATAGAAATTGCCGCCGTTGAACACTTCCAGAAAGCGGCGGTAATTCGCCGGCAGTTGCAGGCCGATCGATCGTTCCCACTCGGCAATGACCGAGGCCGGCAATGGCCTGCCGCAATCCCTGAGTTTCAGCGATCGAAACATATCGATGATTGCCCCTGACATTTCGATTGCCCCTGACATTCCCTTTCCTTGCTAAGACACGGCAACCGAGATTGTCCGCGGGGAGACGCCGAGTTCCAGCGATTCGGGTCGATGTCGTGCTTTGCGCACGGTCGCGGCGTGCGGGTTGTGCGGCTGCCGTGGGGCGAGCCATCGCTCTGCACGAAATGATCGAGGAGACGTGTTGGTTCGGAACGATCGGGTTCGGGATTCTGGGGCGGGAGGCCGAGCCGGAATTCAGCGTAACATAAGTCAGGAAATGATGTTATGGATTCTGTGGTGCTGCAATTTTTATGGCCTTTCCACGGCCATCCTCTGTAACCCCATCTTACCATCCCATCCCCGATTCACCTAGAGCATTTCGAGGTTTTTTGTGCGGCGGGTGGGAAATTTTGTTGAGCCGCGCTTTTCTTTGCTTCCGCCATGGAGGCGGAAGGATTTTGGCGTCCGCCATGGGGGCGGAGCGACTTTTTTTGGGTCCGCCCTGGGGGCGGAGGACTTTTTTGGCGTGTACCCCAAAAAAGTCCCCCCTTTTTTTTGCCCCAAAAAAGCCAAAAAACTGTACAAAAACTGGCCAGACCCGGAAGGATGAAGGCGGAAGCGTCACTCTGAATCCGCCCCTATGGCGGAATGAAGCCTGAGTCAGACGGGCTGATCCCAGCGGTCCGGATCCATGTTGATCCTTCATCCGTCTGGGTTGATCCTGGTAGATTGAGGGGAGGACTGGCTAATCCAGAGTGCTCAACCGGGAGTGGTTTGTGTCCGGCGACGGTTTGGACAACAAGAAAAAAATCGCGGCCGATTGCTTTCGTAAAGGCAACGACGCGATGGAAAAGCAGAATTTCGACTACGCGGTCGAAATGCACAGCTCGGCGGTACAGCTTGTGCCCGACAACTTGATGTTTCGGCAGACGCTGCGCGGCTGCGAGCGACGTTTATACGGCAACAACAAGAAGGGGCCCGCTTTCGCGCGGTTGCGTCTCCGTCTGAAGGGAATTCGCGGCAAGATCCGAAAGGCCCGGTCAAAGGCCAACTGGGCGGCCCTCGATCAGGCGGCCGAAATTGGACTGACGATCAATCCTTGGAACGCGCAACTCAACGCCGACATGGCGGAAGCCTGTTTCAACCTCGGCTTCACGGAAATTGCCGAGTACGGTTACGCGAATGCCGTGGAGAACGATCCGGAAAACCGGGGCTTTCTCGAAAAACTCGGCGACATCTATGAGCTGCGCGCCAACTACAGTAAGGCCATTGATTGCTGGAAGAAGATTTCCAAACTCTATCCGAACGACGGCCAGGTTCGTGCCAAGATCACCGGTCTGGAAGCGACGCGGGTGATGGACCACGGTGGTTACGAGGGCGCGAAGACGACTCAGGAAGTGAAGAAGACGGCATATGACGACTATAAGCTCACATCGGATAAGCACGTTCCCGATGCGGTGGCCGGTCCCGGCGTCTCTGTCGAAGCCGATCTGATGCGGGCCATCCGCAAAAATCCGGCCGACAAGGGAAGCTATCTGAAGTTGGCCGAGATCTATCGCAAGTCAAAGGACTTTGCCAAGGCGGACGAAACTCTCACAAAGGCTTTCGAAGCCACGGGAAGCGCCGACTTCAATATCCGGCAGATGATCGAAGACGTCGAGTTGGATCGCCGGCGACACGAAATCGATCTGGCCAAGTCTTTCGTCAAGGACGAGGCAGGCAAGAAGAACATGGAGGCGCTCAAGCGCGAGCTGCATCAGCGGGAGATCGAAGTTTTCTCCGGACGCGTCGAACGCTACCCGATGGATGCCAACCTCAAGTACGAGTTGGCCGTGCGCTATATGAAGTCCAAAGACTACAAGAAGGCGATTCCCCTACTTCAACAAGCGACGGTCGACCAGCGCCGCGAATCCAAAGTGCGCGTCGCTCTCGGTAAGTGCTTTATCGCCGAAAAGCAAGTGAAACTGGGCCGTTACCAGTTTGAGAAGGCGATTGAAAAGCTGAACCCACATGACGACCCACCGCTCTATTGCGAAGCCAATTACATCCTGGGACGGTTGTGCGAGGACGCCGGCGACCTCGACAAGGCCGAAAAGTGCTTCAGCGACGTGTTGAGTGTCGACTACAGCTTCAAGGACACCCGTGAACGGCTCGAGCGCCTGCAGCGCGGCGGTGGTGGCCAGCCCGACGGCGAATCAAGCGAATCGTGATTGATTTCCCGACGCTATTGAGGGCTGGCTTTCCCAGGCGAGTGGATTGTCAGGCGTGGGACGACCAGATTCAGTCGGGGGCCGCGACATTTCGGGTCGACTAAAAGGTCTCATTGATGTCTGAGTCAGTCAGTCGCGTCGGTCGAATGAGCGGGCAAACCGCGTGAATTGGCGTCGGTCTGCCGAAAAAGTAGCCCTGGGCAAATTCAAAGCCGAGTTCCTTACAGACTTCCCTTTCCTCGCTGCACTCGATCCCTTCGGCCAACGCGGCAATCTCGAAATCGCGAACCATCGCCACCAACGTTTTCACGAGCTGTCGCTTGGCGGCGTTCGCCTGATGCAGGTCGCGGATCATGTGGATGTCGAATTTGAGATAATCCGGGGGCACTTGCACGAGATCAATCAATCGCGACTGGCCCGCCCCAAAGTCGTCGTATGCCAGGGTGATCTGCAGGTCGTTGAGCTGCGCCCGCAGTTCCTTCATGGTTCGCGTGTCGGTAACCGTCGCCTCGTGCAGCTCCAGAGTGATCGGCTGCTCTGGAACGAGTGCTCGAAGTTCGCGCAGAGAACTGAGGACTCCCGTCATCAGGCACTCCGTCGGATGGGTATTCACAAAGATTCTCGGCCGTCCCGGCAGTTCGCGCCCCGCAAGAACGCCGACGGTTCGGCAGAGGACGCTCAGTTTCTCTTCAAGGTTCAGCCGCGCCGCGGTGAAAAACATCTCTTTGGGGTTTTCCAAACCCTTGACCGTGCTGCGAGCCAGCACCTCGTAGCCGATCGTTGTTCCTCCATCGAGTTCAACCACCGGTTGAAAGAACGGAACGATGCACTGTTTGTTGATGAGTCGGTCAAACTGACTCAAGACACCCATTTGGCCGATGTCGGATTTTTCCAGCGTCCGCTCGGCATTTTCGGAGACTTCCTTGCTGGCACGAAACTCAGTGTCGCCGAACTGGACGAAATCCCCTTCCTTCAGCAGCGTGTCGCTCGAGATTCGCTTGCCATTGACGTACGTCCCGTTTGTGCTCTGCAGGTCCCGCACCGCGAGAATCTCGCCGGCGCTAATCAGGTCTGCGTGTGCTTTGGAAACATTCCGCGACGGTAGGACCAGGTCGCACTTGGGGTGCCGCCCGACATGAAACGGATTTGAGTTGATCGGAATGCGGCGTTTTACGTCCCCTTGGCCGACAAGGCCTTCGAGGCACCAATAGGTGTCGATCGGCGTCGTACTGACCGGTTGTGCGAAACTGAGGTCGGCCATCACGACAGAGGCTCCTTCCGCGTCTTACCCCGGCCCTCTTCGTCGCAGATCGCGACCGCGCAAGCCGCTCGAGCCTCCGCGTCACTCGAGCCTGCGCCACAGGGGCTGGCAGTTGCAGCGAGCGGACGCACTCTTTGAACGATTTCATTGCCCGACTTTGAGCTCGCGGCGCAGACAATTTCGGTCGGCAGTCGTTTCGCTTGAAGCAACTCGTTCACGGACAAGTCTGCGGAAACTTCTTGACTCAAGATCACATCGCCCGGACGGGCGTGATTCAACAAGCGGAAGGCGCGGTTGACCGAGTTGCCGAAATAATCGAGGTGGTCGTTGAGCGTCGTTGCCAGGGCGGGTCCTCGGTGAACGCCGATTCGAGGAACAAGCCCTGAGCCATTGCCGCAGCTGACGGTTGTCTCGGCCAGCGCGATCGCGGCACGCAGTGCCACCTCGCAATCGTCGAATGCGGCCAAGACTCGATCGTCGACCTGCTTAACCACGGCACCTTTGTGCCGCTTCATCAGATCCTGCGCGATTCGATAGAAGTCCTGCAGGACTTCAAACGCCTTGGCGTCGCCGAGGTCGTCGCATAGCCGGGCCGGATCGTCTAGTGCCGCCGCCACAAGGGTAACCGTCGCCACGTTCATCAATTGTCCGCGACGCAGCGTCTCGCCGGGAAACAGTTCGCGAAAGAGTGCCATCGACGAAGCGGTGGCCGCGGTGAGCACGTCTTTTCGAGGAATTGTGCGTTCCAGGCGGATCAAAAGTTCCTTTTGGTATTCGTTGGCCAAGGTCAATGCCTGGCGGCCCGCCCGTAGCAGGGTGGGAGCCGACGCATCGGTGTCGGCGGCGAACACCACCTGACCACGGGTCGCCCCGCGGACAGCTTGGATCTCCAGCGGAATAAAATATGGCAACTGCGGACCACGCAGACGGTAGGAGCCCTCACCGAGCTGCAAGTTCAAGTCGATGCGTTCGCCCGGCGCGATGCGGACTTGCGCGACGACATGCGGCAGATGCTCCGGACCCCCGATGCAGTAAGTCTTGAGGTCGACGTCTCGCAGTTCGGCGTGAGCCCGGAAAATCAATTCCAACGAGTTTCCAAAATCGACGTCGAAATCGAGGTCGCAAACTTCGCAGCGGGCGTGACTCTCGATGGCGTTCAGCGTGTCCTTGACGTCCGCGGACACTCGGCATGTCGGGCAGAGGATGTCCCAATGCACGGCCATCAAACCGCAATTCGCCGCGTGAAGGCAGGCTTCGATTGTACGATCTTGGTCAGTGCCGAGGCGTCGAGCGAGAACGAGTGGGCGAATTCGGGCCAACTCCTGCGATGGCGCCGTGCTCAGGAACTCTCCCAGTTTGGCGACGATTTCGACATCGATTCCGCGTTCGATCATCTGGTCGAGCCGCTCTTCCAATCGCCGCCGCCGCGTCGCGGGAAGAGGTTCGGCCTCTTGAAAGGGGTCTGTCAGCCGCTCTTTGCCGAGCTTGCCGGTCAGGGTTGCGTCGATTCGCCGATAAACGCGCTCCAAATTGCGACGCCCCTTCAGACTGACTTCGATGGCCGCCACGCAGCGACCCACCCAGCCGCGGGGCTCGATCCGCACGGAGTGTCTTAGCAAAGTTCCGCCTTTCGGCCGTGGTTCCAATTCGATCACGCTAAGAAACCACTGAAACGGGCCTTGCGTGAACTCGCGGAGCACGCCGGAGCGCTGGCCTTCGATCCACTCAAAGGGATGCTCTTCCCACGAAATATTCAGGCCCGCCATCCGGAAGTTGCCGAGCTTCCGCAGGCCTTTCTCCGCGTCGCGCACGGTCTTGTATTCGACGGAAGGCACTCCAACAGCGCAATTCAGCCGTTCGGTGTTGGAGACGTACGGCCAAAGCGATTCCGGACTCGCCTCGAGTTCCCATTCGAAGTCGACGGCAAATAATCGCGACGGGTCGTGTTGCGGGAACAACGGATGCAACTGGATTTCGGACGCTTCACCTCGCAGAAAGAGTTCGAGGGCTGTCAGCAGGTGTCCAGCGTCGACATACCGCTGTTCCGGCCGTTTGGCCAGACATTTCTCCACGATCTGGGCCGCCCCGTCGCTCACGAGCGGATTGAGCTTCTTGAGCGACGGCGGCTCTTCGAAGCAATGCATCGTGGCGACCTTCATCGGATCGTCGCCCAAGAACGGCGGCCGTCCCGCGAGCATCTCGAACAGCGTCGCGCCGATCGCGTAAATGTCCGTGCTCGGCGTAATATCGCCGTTGCCCGTGCATTGCTCGGGCGACATGTAGTATGGAGTTCCCAAGAATGCGCCCGTCTGCGTCATCTTGAGCGACTCTGTTTGATCGACGTGTCGTGCAAGGCCGAAGTCCAGCAGCTTAACCTGGGGCTTGGTACGGCCGTCGTCGACATAACCCACCAGCATGACGTTGGCCGGTTTGACGTCACGGTGGACAATCGTTCGTTCATGCGCCCCGATCAGAGCGCGGCTGACGTCGGCCGCGATTTCAAACGCAAGTCGCTCGTCGATCGGGGAACGTTTCTGCAGGACGTGTTTGAGATCCGTTCCGGCAACGTATTCCATGACCAGGTAATGCACGCCCTGGTCCTCGTTGATCTCCAATAGGTTGGCGATGTTCGGGTGCCGCGCCTCGGCGAGCAACCTCGCCTCCTTCTGAAATCGATGCAGGGCCTGGCGGTCGGAAGCCAAGCCTGCGCTGAGCATTTTCAGTGCGACGATCGTGCCGTCGGCCCGGTCCTCCGCCTTGAAGACAGCTCCCATGCCTCCCTGGCCGATCTTTTGCAAAAGACGGTACCGACCGAGACTCTCGCGGCGGCCGGCCGCCGTTGGGTTCGCAGCAGCGGCATTGACATCCAGGCAGCTCGTATCGTCTAGGTCAGGCGCGTCGGCAATCGCCATTGAGGACGTCTGCGACAAACTAGTCTTCAAGACGGAATTTTGCAGATCCCCAATAGAATCGCGTAACGCCGCTCCTCGTTTCTGGAGACTCGACAAGAGAGCCGTCAATTGTCCGGCAACCTCGCTCGCCGACGGCCGACTGGACGGATCGGGGGCCAGAGCTTCTCGGACGACCTTCGAAACTGCCAGCGCCCCCAACTCCGCTTGTCGATTCGAAGCCGTCAAGCGCTTCATCGCAGCGTCGAGCGCTTTCGCGTCACAATCCGATTCAGCACTATCTGCGAGGACTGAGATCAACACTGTCGCCAGACAGAAGACGTCGGCGGGCATGTCCCCCAGGCGACCCGCTTGAATCTGCGGGGCCTGACTCGATACCGCGCGAGCCCTGTCGTCGGTTTCGGCCGACGACCCCTGTGCATCGATTCCTGAGAAGTCGATTTGCACGGTCCGGTTATGGCGAATTCGCACCGCTTGCGCCGAAAACTTGCCGTGAGCCAGGCCGACGGTGTGCGCCGCAGCCATCGCACCGGCAATCTGTTCGGCGAAGGCCAAGCGTGCCACGTCTTGTTCGCTGGTCAATGATTGCAAAGCGCGAGACAGCGATGTTCCGCCGGCCTTTTCCATGATTAATCGCGGCGGCTGCGCGTCGAGTTGCGTGGCTAGAAGACGCGTGATCGCTGGGCTGTTGGCGAGTTGCACCAACCGCAGACGCTTCAGTAATGCCGTCCAGCGATCGCCTTCCTTGACCGGCCCGCTCAGGATGCGGACTTCGACTTCGTCTCGCTCCGCGGGCCGAACAGCACGATACGCGACGGCGTCCGGGCCAACGCCGCATTGTTCCAAAATCTGCAGATTCGCATCTGACTTGGAATCGATACCGATTCTCGAGGTCTGGCCTGCGTTATTTGCCAAGCCGCGAGACAGTACGCTGAAAACCTGCTGGGGTGCAGCGTCCGAGACGCCAGAC
>CAYWOV010000110.1:0-7637 GCA_964459965.1 uncultured Planctomycetaceae bacterium
CGGGCCGCATCTTCAAGGTCACGCGGGAACGCATCCGCCAGATCGAGTCGAAGGCCCTGAAAAAACTCCAGCACCACACCCGCAGCACCCATCTCAAAGGCTTCGTGCAAGATTACCTGCCCGACGGACAGGAAATCGTCATGGAGAGCGAAGAGCTGGTCGGAGCGGCCAGCGAGTAATTTTTTCCGCCGTAGGGTGGGACCAGGCCGCTGCGGCCGCCGGCCCACAATAATTGGTACGTTTGAAAACTAGAGAGGGCGACGTGCAATCGCGCGTCGCCCTCTTTTTTCATTTTCGGTGCGGACCAAGCCAGGACGCTTCACTGGCTAACACTTACTTTTTGGGCGCGGATGGCATTCCCTCCGGTCGCACTCCGATTGGAGACATGCCGGCCCTCATTCGGCGTTCACGCTCGAATTCGGTCGCAATATCCGTCTTCCAAAGGATTGCGCAAGTTGGAAGCACGCCCGAATACTCCCCGATCAGTTCCTGATGGGTTCTTGAATTGGCCACCCAGAGTTGACGCAGGCTTTTGACATTCTTTAACGACGCGAAAGCCGTCTCGTCGATCCGCCGGCAGCCGGAGAAGTCCAGCACGGCCAGACGCGGCAGGCGACCCAATGGAAGCAATCCCTTGCCGCTGATCCACGTTCCCTTCAGCTCCAGAAACTCCAGGCTCGGAAGCGCCGCGATAAACGCCAGTCCGGCGTCATCGATCGCCGAGTCGGCGAGATTGAGAAATTTCAGATTCGTCAAATCCGTGAGATCTCTCAGGCCGCCGCCATGCAGGTATCGACCGTTCAACAATTCGAGCGTCTTCAAGCCGCTGAGTTTTGCCAGATTCTTGGGCAACTGGTCGGTGATGCACTCGCTCTCGATCCGCAAGCTCGTGAGATTGATCATGCCTCCGATGGGTTTCAGTGCGTCGTCGCCAATGTGGTACGTGTTGGCCGATTCGATCGAAAGCGATTTAAGCCGCGTCAATGTGGTAATCGCCGGAATCCAATCGTCGTAGGCCGGGCTGAATGAAAGCGATTCGAGCGCGGGCAAGTCTTTCAGCCGCCGGATAATAGGGGCGTTGAGAGAAAGCGACTTGGGCAAGTCGCGAACTGGGTACTTGTAGAAGCTGATGTCTGTGATGCGAAAATCGATTGGAGGCAAGCGGTCTAACGACTTCACCACTGTTTCTGGGTCGGCATCCGTTCGAATTGTGCAGCAATCGAGGTGTGAGAACAGCCACTCCGCCCAGTCACGGTCGGCGCGGCCAGGGCCTGGCGGAATGCGTACAAAATCGTCGCCGCGCCTTTGCAGATCGTTGGAGACTCCCAGCACCTCGCCCGCCGAAATCTCGCATTGCGGCACTTCCTTCTGGAAGGCGGCGATGCCCTCCTCGGTTACGCGTGTTCCGTCGAGCCACAGAGTCGGCGGTTCTTGTCGCATCCACGGCTTGGAAAGGGTCCGCTCAGAGGCGCCCGCCAGCAATTTGTCTCGGGCCAGTTCTTGAAGGCCCTTGTCGGTGATCGGCGTATCCCGCAGGTCGAGCGCTCGCAGGCTGTTTAGGTTGCTCAGCCACCGAAGTCCGGCGTCGGTGATCTTCGTCCCCGGCAGTTCGAGAACTTCGATTTGCTTCAAGCCGCGGATCGATTTGAGCGTCGCCTCGTCGCAAGTCCCGTCGTTGAATTTCAAGACTCTTAAATCGGACAGCCTGGCGAGGCGGCTGACGACTGCCTCGGGAAAGGGAACGCGAACGCCTGCGCGGTTCTCCGGTACGTCAAGCCCGCGCAAAAACTGGCGTTGCGATTTTTCCGGCTGCTCGTCGAAAAAGATACCCAAAATTCGGAAGTCGCCAGCGGCGATTGGTTCGCCTCGTTGCGTCCACTTTCCAATCGCATTGGCTGCAAAGTGCTGTCCGCGAAGCGTACGGACAATCAGCGCAACTGCGTTCGGAATGGTCGGCTCTTGGTCTTTCTGGATCGTGACCATGCGTCCGTGATAGGCGTGAACCCATTGTGCGATTGCGCGATCGTCGCTGGACTCTGCGTTCATCCGCGCAAGCACTTGCTCCTCAGAGGGCCAGTTGCCGGGCAAGCTCGATTCGGAAGTGTTGCGGGGTTTTGTGGTCTGGGACGTACCTGCGGCCGCTTGGGCCTCTGTCCTGTTCGACGTCACGTTCGCCACTTGGTTTTTTCGGGCTGCGGGATTCGATTCGGTTCCGACTCCCGTTCGAGAATTGTTTACAACCTTTGAGTTCGGCTTGGCCGGCTGCGTGGGCTCGCTCTCAGTCCCTCCTTCCTGCCGGGGCTCAGCCCCGAATCGCCTTCGATGGACACCATTGCGCGCGTCGCCGAAGCGGCATTTCGGTAATGCTATGCGTAGGGCAGCAACGCCCTGGGGCGAAAGGTTCGTATAGGCAAGATCGAGTTGGTGCATCGCCGTTAGTTTCTTGAGCGCCTCGACGGCGGTATCGTCGATTGGGCATTGTTCGAGGGACAGTATCTCAAGGCGGGGAAGTCCCACCAACGCCTCAAGCGTGGTTCCCTCGAGTCGGCCGCAGTCATTGAGTTGGAGCGACCTGAGCCGCTTGAGCGACGCCAGGCTTGCAAGGCCCTTGCCCGTGATCGTGGTCCCGCTCAGATTCAATTGCTCCAACTGGGCGAGCTTTCCGATCGCCGCCATCGTGCTGTCTTCGATTCCGGACCCCATGAGTTCGAGCTTTTTGAGGTTTGGAAGACAGCTAAGTTGCGATAGGCCGGTGCCCCGCAGGCCCTTCGGCGAGCCGTTCAACCCGAGCGCGGCTAATTCGTTCAACGGAACCAGATACTTGAGCCCAGCATCGGTGATGTATTTGTCACGGAGTTCGAGCGATCGCAGATGAGTCAGGCCGCCGAGCGGTCGCAATGCCTCGTCCGCGGCGTCCGTGTCGTCGATTGAAAGGCTTTCGAGCTGCTTGAGATCAGCAAGACCTTCAAACGAATGGGCCGATAGTCGGCCGAATGCCAACGAACGGAGCTTTGTCAGTGTCGACATTTGCCTGAGTAACTGGGGAGAAATCCGGATTGACGTGACCGGAGACCTCGCCGTTTGCACTTGCTGCATTGGCGACGTTTGACCTTGTGCGCTATCAAAATCGACGCGCACGATGCGAAAGTCGACGGGCGGCAAATCCTCGTACTTGCCGATACCAGTCTCCTGATCCAGGTCGGTGAAGATTTGCCAGTTTCCGGGATTAAGCTGCAGGCCCAAGAGCCATGCGGCCCAGTCGCGATCCGAGCGGTTCGGCCCAGGAGGCGCGGGATAATACCCCGGCAAATGTGAGGCAAAGATGATGCAATTGGGAAGCGATTCATGCAGCTGATCGATGCCGGCCTCCGTGGTTCGAGTGTGGTTGAGAGTCAGCGTGGGAAGGCGCCTCAGCTCGCGTCCGCTTCGCTGCGCTTCCGGCACGAGGGTCAGATCGCTCAACGATTTGAGCCTGGCGAGATCCTTCAGCCCCGCGTTGGTGATGGCCGTGGAATCGAGATCCAAATCGGTCAACCTCCTCATTTCGACCAGCGAAACAAGACCCGAGTCGGTGATGCTGGATTTATCCAAAGAGAGCCGAGTCAGATTTGTGAGCTTCGTCAACCGCGCCAAGACGCCGTCGGTCAGCGCCGCAGAGGCGAAGGCCAGCTCTCTCAAATCGGTGAGCGACGCTAAGCGGTCGATTTCGGCGTCGTCGAACTGAATTCGGTGAAAAATTTTGCTCGACTCCTCATCACGACGCCGAGCAGGCCGAGTCTTCTCTCTGAAACGGCGACCGCGCGCTTCGACTAGTGTTCTCCCGGAATTGCCTGGCGCGGCAGCGTCTTCGTGAGAATTCTCTGTGACGTAATCTTTGAGAGAGACGGTCTCAATGTGAAAGTCGGTGGGTGGAAGCGATTCCACGTACTGAAACGACCGCCCCGGAAACTCCTTGAGACCGATCGTCCCACGATTATCCAAGACCCAGCCGGCGACCTGGCGGTCGAGATTCGTTGTGGCGGAACCTGTATTTGGCAGCTCGACCTTCGATCCGTCGACAAGCTTTTCGGCCGCCTCGATAACCACCATATCCCCCTCTGAGAGGCCGCTTTTGACTTCGGATTCGGTTTCACCTCGTCGAAGTGTGACCGTGCGCCTTTCGACCGTGTGGTCGGATTTGACGACGAAGACAGACCATCCGTCGCCGTCAACCCGATTGGCGGCGTTCGGTACCAGCAAGACGCTGTGCCGGGTCTCGATTGGAACGCGTACGGGCACAGAGCTTCCGGGAAACAAGCGGTTGTCGGAGTTTTTGAAGATCGCCTTCGCGCGAATGTTCCCCGTCTGCGCGTCGGTCTCGTTGTCGATTCCAGCGAGTCGACCTCTCACCCATGCACCCGTGCCACTCCCGATGAGAGCCTCGACGATCAACTCATTCCCGGAATTGAACTTTTGTTGCAAATCGAAAAGATCTCCCTGGGGAACGGGAAAAATAACGGCAATCGGTTGAACCTGCACGATCTCGGCCAGCTTCGTCGTATTGGCTGCGTGAACGACATTGCCTTTGTCAACAATTCGCAGCCCGATGCGTCCCGTGATGGGTGCCGTAATGTGGCAATAGCCCAGTTGAAGTTTCGCCCCTTCGATCGCGGCCTGGTCATTTTTGATGGCTCCGGCGTATCGGCCGAAGGTGGCAATCTGTCGGTCGACCTCCGAAGTCGGCGCGCCGTGACTGGCCGCTAGTTTTTGGACGCGAGCGAGATCGTTCTTTGCTTGTGTGTACGCAGCCTCGTCCTGATCGAGCTGTGCCTGGGCCTGGTCCACCCGCGTCTTGTACTGTCGGGGATCGATCTCGAACAGCAAATCTCCCGCGTGGATCAATTGCCCCTCGTCGAAGAACGTGTTCATAATCGCTCCATCGACTTGGGAGCGGACCGACACAGTTTGGGACGCAGTCACCGTGCCTAATGCCGACAAATTGATCTTGAAGTCCCCCTTGCGCGCCGCTGCCGCGACGACTGGGACTGGTTTGGCGTCGAAATCATACGTTATGGGGGGCGGGCCTGAAGGCTTGGCGTTTTGATTTTGATTGCCAGCAGCTGTTGAAGGCTGAGGGCCTTCGGACCGGCCATTCGGTTGGCTGAGAATCTCAACCTTGGGGTTCGGGTCGTTTGTAACAACCGCGGCAACTGAGGCGACGAGGGCGCTGATACGGAATTTGCGCGACTGCCAGATCGGCTGTCGACGGCCGGCAGTCATGGGTTTCTTTGAGTTTGGCACTTTCTGGGCGGAGCGATCGGTGATCGACGCCAATCCCGGCACGCAGGCGTCGATGGCGGCGATAACTTCTTCCATCGTTTGCAGCCGGTCGGCCGGGCGTTTGGCGACCATCGTGCGGAAAACCGCGTCGAGCGAGACCGGGGCCTCTTCGCAGAATTCGCGGAGCGAAGGGACCGGCTGCTCGCGGTGGGCCAGGAGCGTCTTCATGCCAGTCTCTTCGTGGTAGAGCGAGCGGCCCGTGAGCAGGAAAAACAATGTGCATCCCAGGCTGTAGATGTCGGACCGCTGGTCGGCCGAACGGGTGTCGAGGGCCTGCTCGGGGGACATGTAGGCGACGGTGCCGATCACGATACCCGCTTGCGTCAGCTCCTGGTCCATCTCGCAGCACGAGAGGTCTTCCGACGAGGCGAAACGCACGAGGCCCATATCCAAGAGTTTGACCGTGCCGTCGTTGGCGAGGATCAAGTTGGCCGGCTTGACGTCGCGGTGGATGATGCCGCGCGAGTGCAGGTACGCCAGTCCGGTTGCCGCTTGGTGCACGTAGTCGGCCGCCTGGGCGAGCGGGCGCGGTCCTTCTTCTTTCACCAGGCGAAAGAGGTTCGTCCCTTCGACGTATTCCAGGACGAGATAAGCGATCTTTTCCGATTCGTCAGCGTCGTACGCGGCGACGATATTGGGGTGCTTGAGGGCGGCGGCTGCCTGCACCTCACGTTGAAACCGTTTCACGGTGTCGCGGGCGCTCATCATCGAGGCGGGCAACAACTTGAGGGCCACCACGCGGTTCATCGAGCGGTGCAAGGCCTTGAAGACGAGCCCCATGCCCCCCGTGTCGAGCGTGTCGAGGATCACGTAATTATCGACGAGCAGCGGATCTTTAGACGCCTTGAGCAACACCGCGGCCTGGTACCGCGTGAGTTTGCCTTCCGTCACCAATCGCGAGGCAATCTCGCGCGCCTCGCCCGGCAAGGCGCTTGCGTCGAGCCGTTCTTTCAGTTCGACGATCTCAGGCCGCGACAGAAGGCCGCTTTGAAAGATCGACGCGGCGAATTCCTGGGCGGTGAGATGCGAGGCGGGCAGCTCCGTGTCATGCAGGGCCGCCCGGTCCGAATCGGCTGCCGAGGACTGCGACGCAGTAGGCTCGCTCGGTTGCGGTTCAAACATCCAATCGGTCGCTCGGAGTGAGTCGATCGATTCTCGCACGACAGGGAGCAGATCGGGCGTATCGCGGCACAGGTCCTCGAGCGACGTCTCCGTGCCGGTTCGCCGACTTTGTTCCCAGTCAACAAGCAAATCACTCAGCCGATCGTCGACCGCCATGACGGTTCTCCGTAAGGCAAGCTGCTAGCTTGCCTTTCAAACGCATTAAGCGATGAGAGTTGGCAAGCTAGCAGCTTGCCCTACGATGCAATTGCTCCTCAAACGCCACGCGACTGCTCTTGAGAGCCTCGTGCAGTTGCAATCTTGCTCGCACAATTCGTCTTAACACGGTGCGCTCGGAAACTCCCAACAGTTCGGCCGCCTCCTTTTGAGTGGCTTCGCCGTACCAGATCAAACTAAATGCATCGCGTTCTTCGGCTGGGAGCCGCTCCACGGCCTCGTGAAACCGGACCCAGGCTTCGAGCGTTTCCGGCGGTTCGTCGACGGCTGCGGTGTTCGGCTTGCTCGGCCCGTCGGAGTGACCGGCCTCGCTATGATGATGGGCCGCTGCCCCTTCGGGGCCAAAGTGATGTCGTGCCAGATCGATGAGCGTTCTGCGGATTTGCGTTGCTGCCAGCGCAAAGAATCCGCGGATCGAATCGGGCCGAACGTCGCCCAGCGATCGGTACAGCCGCAAGATCGCGTTCTGGAAAACATCGTCGGTCTCTTCCCAACGGCGGAGTTGCGGATAGTTGCGAAACATGCGACGCGTCAGTTGCAGCAGCCGCTTGGCGGCCCGTTCGAGCAACTCAGTTCGCGCATCCTCATCACCGGCGGCCCAGCCGTCGAGCAGGTGTTGAAACTGAGTCGTGTCGCCGCCCTGGTACATCAAGTTGCCTGTCCGAGCGTGCCACCCAAGAGATTAAGCGTAAGCCGTTGGAAAAAGCGGACACAAGAGAGAGGGGAGAGGGAAGCGGGGAGAGGGCAGAGGGGGAAAGCAAAGTGGCCTTCGGCTGCGGTGGAAGACGCGTCTGCCTGGCTGTGCCATTGTCCAGTCCCCATCACTGTTTTTGAAATCTGAAGAGGCAACGAGCTTTAGCGCGTTGCCTCCTTTTGTTCGCGAAGGACGAGATGTCCGCGATGAACTTCTCTTGAGGAGTTTTCACCTATTGCGATTTGAACCCCTGCATCGGCGAAATCTGCGGATGACCTGCCTTTCC
>CAYWOV010000111.1:0-7628 GCA_964459965.1 uncultured Planctomycetaceae bacterium
TCGGCGAACTGATTTTCGGCATGCTCTATAACCCTTGGCGGGCCGTGGTCCAGCTGATCGGCAGCGTCGTCGTTCTCGCCTGGGCCGATTGGCGGCTCTTAATTGGATCGCTGGTCCTCGTGCCCTTGGTCTTTCTCACGCACCGCACTTGGATCAGCCGCATTCGCCCGCAGCACAAGGCGATCCGTGCCCGTCGCGAGTCGATAGATGCCCACACGACCGAGTCGTTCAGCGGAATGCGCGTGGTGCGGGGATTCAGTCGCGAGCACAGCGAGGCTGGCCGGTTTATGCGGTCCAACGACCTGATGGCTCGCCAGGAACTCCTCGTCTGGTGGTGGGCACGAATCGTTGAGATCTGTTGGGAAGCACTGATCCCGCTCTGCACGGGCATCCTCATGCTTTACGGCGGATGGCAAGTCCTGAGTGGCACTCTCACTCTGGGCGACTTGATGATGTTTCTCGTGTACCTGGCGATGCTGCTGGAACCGATCGCGGTTTTGGCTGAAAGCGCGGCCACGTTCCAGAACAGCCTGGCCGCTCTCGACCGCATCCTGGATTTGCTCGACGAACCGCGTGATATGCTGCCGACAGGCGAATCGGTGCGACCGCCGAAAGACCAAATGCGCGGCCGCGTCACGCTCGACGACGTCACATTTACCTATCCCGGAGTGACCCGTCCGGCACTCGAGCACGTGTCGCTTACGGTCGAGCCGGGCCAGATGGTCGCTCTCGTCGGGCCCAGCGGAGCCGGCAAGACGACTCTGTGCAACCTCGTCGCGCGGTTTTACGATCCGACGGAAGGCCGGGTGACACTCGACGGCATTGATCTACGCGATATTGATGTGGAACATTATCGCGGACTTTTGGGTGTCGTCGAGCAAGACGTTTTTCTCTTCGACGGCTCCATCGGCGAAAACATTGCCTATGCCAATCGCGCGGCGACCGAGGCCGAGGTCCGCCGGGCGGCCCAGATCGCCAACGCGGACGAATTCATCCGCAAGCTGCCGGATGGCTACGACACACTGATTGGGGAGCGCGGAGTTAAGCTCAGCGGCGGTCAGCGGCAACGGATCGCGATCGCTCGGGCCCTTTTGGCCGATCCCAAGATTTTGATTCTTGACGAAGCGACCAGTAATCTCGATACGGAAAGCGAGCGGCTGATCCAATCGGGACTTTCGCGCTTGATGCGAGACCGAACATGTTTCGTGATCGCCCATCGTCTGAGCACAATCGCCCACGCCGACCGGATCGTTGTGCTCGAGAACGGGGCCGAGGTCGAATCCGGTACGCATTCCGAGTTGATGGATCTCGACAGCCGCTATCGAATGATGGTGCTGATGCAGACCAGCCGGCAAAGTGATCCCGTCGAAGCTGATGAGCTGCCCGCCACTTAACAGGACGGCACTCATGCGGATCGGCGTCGTCAGCGACACGCACGGACATCTGGGGAACACACGCAAAGCCGTCGATACGCTGACAGACCAAGGCGTCGATTGCGTTTTGCACTGCGGCGACGTCGGCTCATCCGAAATTGTTCCGCTCTTCGGACGATGGCCGACCCATTTCGTCTTCGGAAATTGCGATCACGATCCGGCAGATCTCAACGAGATCATCGAACTTTCGGAACAAACGTCGCACGGGGAATTCGGGTCGATCGAGCTGAACGGTTGTCGGGTCGCGCTCTTGCACGGCCACGATTCGCGCAAGTTCCGCGAAACAATTGACTCACAAGAGTACGATCTTGTTTGTTACGGTCACACTCATGTTCCCGAGCACCATTACGAAGGCGAAACGCTCGTTTTGAATCCCGGAGCATTGTTTCGAGCGAATCCTCACACGATCGCGATCGTTGAATTGCCCCGGCTTGCCGTTTCGCACATTGAAGTCGCTTGAGGACTTTGATCTCTTGTCCGATCGACTGCTGACCCGAGGTCGTGCTTGAAGGCCGAATCGCACAGCGAACAAACGAATCATGTGCGTGTCGTGAACGCCGGGATGGCGTTTCCGACCGGCCATGTCGCCATCGCCGACGCGAATTTTGAGATCCGCTCGGGAGAGTTCGTGTCGATCGTCGGGCCGTCGGGCTGCGGAAAGTCGACGCTGCTGCGGATGATCGCCGGATTGATCGCTCCGACGAGCGGACGAGTCACCCTGCGGGATCAGTCGGCAGTTGAGGCTCGCCGTCACGAGCGCATCGGGTTC
This sequence comes from uncultured Planctomycetaceae bacterium, assembly GCA_964459965.1. Lineage (GTDB taxonomy): Bacteria > Planctomycetota > Planctomycetia > Planctomycetales > Planctomycetaceae > DASPSM01. Next base: position 2,203 of record CAYWOV010000111.1, read on the forward strand.
GTGTTTCAGGACCCGCGGCTCTTACCCTGGCGGACCGCCGCACAGAATGTGCGTCTGCCGCTGGAACTTGACCGCAAACCGCAAACGTTGCGAGAGACCAATGTTCCGGATGCCCTCGCATTAGTCGGGTTGACGCCGGCCGACGCCGCCAAGACCCCTCGGATGCTTTCAGGGGGAATGCGAATGCGAGTCTCTCTTGCCCGTGCCTTGGTGACGGAGCCTGCTCTGCTCCTGCTGGACGAGCCGTTCGGCGCCCTGGACGACATTCTGCGACAGCAGCTCAACACTGAGTTGGTGCGGATTTGGATGCAGCGACGACCGACAACCATTTTCGTCACGCACAACGTGACCGAGGCGGTTTATCTTAGTCAGCGAATACTGGTCGTGACCCCCTCGCCAGGCCGGATTGCGGCCGACGTCGCAGTTCCGTTTGCGTATCCTCGCGATGCCGCACTGCGGGCGACCGGAGAATTTGCCAGCTACTCGGGCCAAATCAGCGACCGCCTGAGAGAACTCTGCTCATGAAGGGAGCCAGGTCGTCAATTATCGTGCGGGCTTTGCCGCCGATTGTCCTCTTCTTAGTCGTGCTGGGCGTCTGGCAAGCGACGACCTACGTTTGGAACATTCCCCGGTTCGTGCTTCCCAGCCCGGCAAACGTGTTTGCCGCAGCACGCGCCAATTCACTGAAATTGGCGACTGCGACGGGCGTGACGGCGGCCGGAGCTGTGAGCGGGTTCGCGGCGAGTCTTGTGTTTGGAACTTTGATTGCCGTCTTCTTCTCGCAATCGGCGCTGATTCGCCGCAGCTTTTTTCCTTACGCCATCTTTTTGCAGACCGTGCCGATCGTGGCGGTGGCCCCGCTGATTATTCTCTGGATGGGGTTTGGATTTCGCAGCGTGGTGATCGTCGCCTTCATTGTCAGTCTCTTTCCCATCGTGACCAATGCGACGGCCGGATTAACGGCGATTGATCCCGATCTGGTCGACCTGTTCAAACTCCATAGTGCAACCCGCTGGCAGACGCTGATCAAGCTGCGGCTGCCAAGTTCAGTCCCCTCGATTGTGACGGGGGCTAAAACGTCCAGCGGCCTGGCTGTGATCGGCACGATCGTCGGCGAGTTTTTCGTGGGATATAACGCGTCGGAAACGATTGGGCTCGGCTATCTGATCCAACAGTCGACAGACCAGGTGAAGACCGATCTCTTATTCTGTGCCGTGTTTTCTTCGACGTTATTGGGGCTGGCGGTCTTCCTGGCAATTAGCGCCGCGGGAACAACCGTGCTCCGCCGCTGGGACGACGGATCGGCGTAAGACGTCGCCGTGCGGGCGCCATGACAGCGCGTAGAAGATCGTTGAGGGCCAAGCAAAACGCGGGCACCAGCCGCCGTCAGCCGGCAGCGAAGTAAGAGCGCAGCACCCGCATCAGATTGTTGGCGCGGCGCTCGAAGGCTTCAGCGTTCCGGGTCCACCCCGTTGGCTCGATCCGCACTTTAATCGCGACCTGCTTTGACGCGACCCGCTGCCGACGGGCCGGAGTCGATTTCTCATTGCCGAACTCAACCGTTATCTGCACGGGCAGCGAGTCTGCAGATCGGCCCCAGAGGGAAAACAAGCTACTTCGCCCCAAACGGACCACGGCTCGTGTTTCGGTCACATCAGTCAGGGAGCCGTGTTCATCGCGAACGAACCCGCCCAGCTTGTAAACAATCATGTCCGCGGCGATGCATGCCAGAAACGTCGTTTCGTACAGAAACGGGTCACGAGCCGGTTTCTCGCTCTCCTCGCCCGCGACCTCATCGGCGGGTGCGTCGGCCGAGGTCTGTGCCACCGTGCGATTGCGGCCTGCTTTTTTGGCGTTGTAGACGGCGCAGTCCGCTCGCCCGAGGATGGCTTCGACGGAATCGCCCTCTTCGACCTGCGTCACGCCGAATGATGCGGTGACTTTTAAGTCGTCGTTGCCGCCAATTTGTCCGTTCATGACCGCCAGGCGCAGTCGCTCGGCTCGCTTGATTCCCTGTTCCAGCGCCGTGCCGGGGCAAACGATCACGAATTCTTCGCCCCCGTAGCGGGCCACCAGGTCGCCGGAATACACCTCGTGGCGGAAGCAGTTCGCCACATCGACCAGCACCTGATCGCCGACAGCGTGGCCAAATGTGTCGTTAATCGCCTTGAAGTAGTCGACATCGCAAAAGATCAAGCAGAACGGATCGGCCGACTTTCCTTTCTGCTCATGGAGCATGAGCGCGAGCTGAATTTCGAGTTCACCTCGGTTGACCAGCGATGTCAGCGAGTCGCGGCTGGCCGCCAGTTTGAGATCCCGATACTCTCGTGGACGCAGGCTGTTCCGCGAAAGGTCGCGAAAAATCTCGGCAACGCCATGAAGCTTGCCATCCGAATCGATCAACGGAACCGACTGCATCTCCACATCGATCCAGCGTCCATCGCCTGTTTCAATTTGGACATTTTGCGTCGCGGGCACCAAGGACTCGATGGCCCGCTTCATCGGGATATCCTTTTCACTGAGGCTTTCGCCCAGTTTGTCGGCATATCCCATGAGGCCGTTGCTCCAGGTTTGCCCCAGCATCTCGTACGCGTCGCGGGCCAGCAGCTTTTCCGCCCCTCGGTTCCAGATCACAAACCGCAGATCGGCATCGACCAGGTAGAAGCCGTCGTAGAGGCTTTCCAAAAGATACAAGTAGGCGAAGATGTGCCCCAGAGAGCTTGCCTCCTGGGCATTCTGCGGGTGCGAGGCCTTCGGCGAACCGACCGCCGGGGTGGGATCATCGAGAGTTTCCGAGAAAGGAAGGCCCTCGTTTTCAACCCAACGCTCCAATGCGCGGACAATGTTGCCGTCGAACTGAGAGCCCGACGCCTCCTTAAGAATCGCCAGAATGTCGGCGTGTGACTTGGCGTCGCGGTAGGTTTTGTCGGTCGAGAGCGAGTCATACGCGTCGGCGACAGCCAGGATTCGGGCGCCTTGGCAGAAGTTTGTTCCCGCCGTACGCGTCCGCCCCACGTAACCGTGATAATGGTGAGCCGCCTGGACGATGAACTTCACGACTTCTTTATTCACCCCGGAGGCCTGCAGCACGTCGACCCCGATGTTGTGATGCAGGTCCATCAATTCCGCTTCGTCCGGGCTCAAGCGGCCCGGCTTGAAGAGGATATTGTCGGGAACGCCGATCTTGCCCATGTCGTGCAAGAGGGCGGCCACTTCCAAGATGGTGATCTGCTGCGACTCCCAGCCAAGGTGCTTGGCGATACCGGTGGCGAGAAGGGCCACGCGGCGCGAATGCTGGACCGTGGCCGCGTCGCGGTAATGCAAGGCTGACATCAGACTACGAAGCACGCCCTTGGAGATGATTCCGGCCAGCGACTCAGTCGACGACGCCAATTGGCCGCTTTGCTCGGCCCGCTGATGCAGCGTCATCAGGCCTAAGAGTAACCGCGAGGAATCGTGAGGATTGGGACTCGGGAAGTCGCGCGAGGGCGACTCGTCCAATGTCGCGTCGGCGAGCAGTCGTTCGGTCAGCATGTTTTCTCGCGCAGATGAGGGACAACTTTCGAGGCCGGAATCGCGCTCTGTACGCAGAATCCGACGCGAAAACCTACGCCAACCCCGACGTGAGTCAAAAGGCGAACGAGCCGTTGCCGACCGGGATCAGGCGCCGCCATCAAAGAGGAGGGTCTTAGCGAATCGCCGGGTCAGGCCGATTCTCCCAATTCGCGCGAGCGGAGCGTCGCGGCCCGAACGGCGTTCATCAGCGCCGCTCGCAAACCGCCCGATTCCAACGCGTGCAGGCCCGCGATCGTGGTGCCACCCGGGCTCGCCACCGCGTCTTTCAGAACGGCCGGCGATTGACCGGTTTGCAACACCATTTGTGCGGCGCCTAGCACCGTCTGCGAGGCCAATTTGGTGGCAACGTCGCGTGGAAGACCCATCAAGACACCACCGTCGCTGAGTGCCTCGATCACCTGGTAAACGTAGGCTGGGCCGCTTCCGGATAGGCCGGTCACGGCATCCAACAGGCCTTCCGGCAGTGCAATCGCAATTCCGACGGTTGAAAGCAAACGGCAGACTAAGTCGCCGTCCGCCGCGGTCGCACCACCACCGAGCGCGTAAGCCGAAGCTCCGGCTCCGACGAGGGCCGGCGTATTGGGCATCACGCGGGCAAGCCGGGTGCTTGATCCGAGTGCGGCGACCATCGTCTTGAGAGGAACCCCAGCGGCGACCGAAATCACTAAGTGCCGCGGCTGCACCTCCGATCGAATGTCCGAGAGCACTTCGCCCGCGTGCTGAGGTTTAACCGCCAGCACGACCACATCCGACGACCGGACGACTTCGACGTTCGAGTCCGTGGCCCGCCCACCAGTCTGTGCGGAAAATGATTCACGAGCCGATGGATGCGGATCGCTGGCGATGATCGATGAAGCCGACGTAAATCGTGCCGAGACCAGCCCCTTCGCCAGCGCAGTCGCCATGCGGCCTGCGCCCAAAAAGCCGACGCGAATATTTTCTGCGGAAACCGCCATTTGGACCTCTCTCGCGATTATAAGGCTGCTCGAAACGCCTCACAATTCGCCGATTTTTTGCAGACGGGCGTTCCGTCGACCAACCGTCGGTGGCGGGAATAGAATCGGCGATGAATCCCGTCTCGTTCGCCTTAAGACGGAAACAACTTCGATGACTAAATTTCGGCCACGCTTCCTTTTTGGCTTTTTTCTGCTGCTTGCAGTTCAAACGCTCTCATTTGCCGCAGGTCCGACGCGGCCGAATGTCGTCTTTTTTCTCGTCGACGACCTGGGTTGGCGGGATCTCGGATGTTTCGGCAGCACGTTTTACGAAACTCCCAATGTCGATCTGTTGGCCGCGACAGGGATGAAATTCACGCAGGCCTACGCGGCGTGCCCGGTCTGCTCGCCGACGCGGGCCAGTCTTCTCACGGGGAAGTACCCGCAGCGCACGGGCATCACCGACTACATCTCAGTAAATCGATCGAATCAGCCCGAAAAATGGGATCGCCACACGCGGCTCTTGCCGGCACCTTATTCCGACCGCCTGGCTCTCGGCGAAACGACGCTGGCCGAAGCGCTCAAAGAAGCCGGATACGCGACTTTTTTTGCTGGAAAGTGGCATCTTGGCCCCCAGGGATATTATCCCGAGGACCAGGGTTTCGACGTCAACAAGGGGGGCCTCGAATGGGGGGCTCCCAGCGGGGGAAAACGATATTTTTCGCCGTACGGTAACCCAAAACTTGCCGACGGTCCGCCCGGCGAACATCTTCCCGCCCGCCTGGCCGCGGAAACGGCCGCCTTTATCGCCGCCCATCGGAATCAACCGTTCCTGGCATACCTCAGTTTTTATTCGGTCCACGTCCCGTTGATGGCCCGCGACGATCTGCGGCAGAAGTACGAAGCCAAGGCGAA
>CAYWOV010000112.1:0-7626 GCA_964459965.1 uncultured Planctomycetaceae bacterium
CGGTCCGATCCTGACGTCGCCAACCTTTACAGTTCGGGCGATCCGTCGATTCTGCGTCTGATCCGTTTCGTGGTCGAAGCCGCCCGAAAGCGCGACATACCCGTGACGGTCTGCGGGCAGATGAGCTCGGATCCGAAATTTATTCCGCTTTTGATTGGAATGGGAATCAGACGGCTGAGCGTGACACCGCATTCGATTCCCCAATTGAAGGAAGTCATTCGAACCATCGACGTGCGCCAAGCCGAGCAGATCGCGGAGCACGCCCTCTCGTTGGAGCTGGCACGCGACGTCGAAAACTATTTGCGAGGCGAATTGAAGAAGATCTGTCCGGATCTCGTCACGTAATCCGGGCGGTGCGTGGAAAAAAATCGTTCAATCAGGTTCAAATCAGGTGTGCATTCGTTTGATGACTACCGGTTGCCAACAGGAGAAGGCGCGATCGCGGCATGAGCGGTCGTCCCTCGGCCTCCCGGACAACCGCGATCGGCCACCGTTTGGGGACAAGCCGGCGCCACGGGGCGATGTGCTTGTCGGCCCGTCCGGCCTCGTCGGCCGCCGCTTTCGCGACTCGTCCTCTCCCTGCACAGCGAGTTCACCAGGTTCGATGTCGTGTCCGACCGGCTTGATCCGGGCGCAGGACTCGACACCAAGTGCTGCCTCAAAAGCACGAGGAACATCTCGCTGTTTGCAATCTGGCGGGCGACGTTTGTCGAGCCGCTGGTCCAGCGGATTACGACGAGCGGAGCGAATCTCGGGCATTGACCCTCATTCGTTGGCCGCGAGAACTTGCCTGTTGGATTGGCGACCGGCTCGCGTGTTGCGCGAAGCCGGTCCGGTCGGAATGGGCTGCCCGTCATCATTCGATTTGCGCGCCCCGGGTCGTCTTTTGCGACGAAGGGCAATGAATGAAGAAGGAAATGCTGATCAACGTTCTCCAGTCCGAAGAAAGCCGGATCGCGATCCTCGAGGACGGCGTGCTGGAGGAACTTTACGTCGAACGGGGGAGCATCGAAAACTGCGTTGGGAACATCTATAAAGGGCGCGTCGTCAATATCGAGCCCAGCATTCAGGCGGTCTTCGTTGATTTCGGCGTCGGCCGCAATGGGTTCCTCCACGTCAGCGACGTCGAATACCAATATTACAAACATCTGCTGCCTAACGGCGGCAACCAGGAACAAGAGGACGATCCCCGCGCGCCGCGCGGGCGGCGCCGCTTCAACGAGCGCAGCGTACGCAACAAGCCTCCCATCCAGGAGATCTTCCGGCGGGGAAGTGAGGTTCTCGTCCAGGTGATCAAGGAGGGAATCGGATCCAAAGGACCGACCCTTTCGACCTATATCAGCATTCCCGGGCGATATCTCGTTCTGATGCCCGGTCTGCAGCGCGTGGGCGTCAGCCGAAAAATTGCCGACGATGACGTTCGCCGCAAACTCCGCCAAGCACTTCTTGAGTTGAACCCGCCGCAAGGGCTGGGCTTCATCATCCGCACGGCCGGGACCGATCGGGCCAAGCGTGATCTCCATCGCGACCTGAATTATCTGCTGCGATTGTGGCGGACGATCGTGCGCCGGATCCGCAAGACCGCCGGCCCGATCGGGATCTACGAAGAAAGCGATATGATCATCCGTACGATCCGCGACATCTATAACAGCGAGATTGACACGGTCTTGATCGATGAACCGCAGGCCTTCGAGCGGGCTCGCGAATTCATGAAGATCGTGATGCCCCGCAACGTCAACCGCATCAAGCTCTACGAGGGAAAGGAAGCCCTGTTCCACAAGTATCACATCGAGGATGAGATTGCCCGCATTCAAACGCGCCACGTACCGCTGCGCGGCGGCGGCTCGATCGTCATCGATCAGACCGAAGCACTTGTCGCCATCGACGTCAACAGCGGGAACTTCCGAGCCGACGACAATGCGGAAGAGACGGCCTACCAGGTCAACCTGAGGGCTGCCGAAGAGATCAGCCGGCAAATTCGCCTGCGCGACCTGGGCGGCATGATCGTCAACGACTTTATCGACATGCGAGAGGAGCGGCACCGTCGCGGCGTCGAGCGCGCCTTGCGCGAGGCTGTTCGCCGCGATCGAGCAAGAATCAAGGTCCTGCGGATCAGCCCGTTTGGCCTGATCGAGATGACGCGGCAACGGATCCGGCCCTCATTGCGGCGCAGCATCTACGAGGATTGCCCCTGTTGCCACAATACGGGGCAGGTGAAGACCGCCGAGAGCATGGCCAGCGACACGATGCGGCTATTGATGACTCGCGCTACACGGGAGGGTGCGGCACGGATTGTCGTCGAAATCCACGACCGCGTCGCAAATTATCTAAACAATAAGAAGCGTCGGGAAATCACCGGCATCGAAGAATCGTGCAACGTCAGCATCAGCATTATCGCTCGCAGCGACGTCGGGCCGGAACACCTGCTGCTCAAGATCCTTGACGACGCCGGCAACGAATTGCGTGGGGCCGCTCCACCCGTTGTTTCCCGAGTGGCACGCTGAGGCTCGATTCCTCCTCGATGTCTCCGGTTGAAAGGTGGCGGAAACCCGCTAGAATGCGGAATTCGCACTGAAGTAGTCCTCGGCCCCCGAAAGAGAACGAAAGATCGTCCGCCATGTTTGCAATTATCAGCGATGGAAGCCGCCAGTATCGCGTCCAGCAGGGAGACACGGTACTCGTCGATTACCGTGAAGGGGCTGAAAAGGGACACGCCATACGCTTCGAGCAAGTGCTCTTGGCGAACGGTGGAGGCTCAAGCGCCATCGGTAAGCCGGGCATTTCCGGAGCGCTGGTAGAAGCCACTGTCGTCAATCCCGAAGTGAAAGGCATAAAACTCGAGATTGGCAAATTCCGCCGCCGAAAGAATTTCCGCAGGCATACCGGGCATCGTCAGAAATATACCTCGGTTCAGATCACGGGTATTACCGTGCCCGGACTTGAGCTCGTCGAAAAGCCCGCCGAAGAAAAAACAGCAGAAAAGAAACCGGCCGCGAAAAAAGCGAACTGAGCGGCGCGACGAGCGGCAGCCACTCGGCTAACCGCGTGCCGTCAACGAGCGAGCAGCACTCGGTCGCGATTGTCCCCGGGCAATTCGTATCGCTCCAATGCGGCGCACATCTCTTCGATCTCTTCCGGACTGGGGTGGATCACGTCTTCGGCAAATAGTCCAATGTGATAGAAACCGTATCCCAGCGGCGTGCAATGTTTCACCACGCATGCAATAAACCGGGGATTGGTTTCGTCTCTCAGGCCGATAATCACGTACGGTGCGGTCATAGGCGCGTTGTGAACGATCCCAATGCCTTCCGTACTGAGGTCGTGGGTCACCGCGGGAAAGACTCGCGAGTAGTCCGCATCGGTCGGTGATGCGGCAGGCACAACCCAAACAACTTCGGTGAACAGGCCGCGGGTTGCCGATCGCCCGCTGGCAACACTCAGGCTGCGGGCATGCGCGCGGTTCACGCGCCCATGCAGCACGCGCTTCACTTCGTCTCGTTTTTTGTGGAACAGAAAATCGAGCATTTCTTTCCGGCCGCCAACGTCTCGTCAATCGGCGCAAAATCGCCGCTTAACAATACTTTCCTCCGAGAACGGAGGGGCCGGATTCCCAACCCCCCGACCGGACCGAGGATCCGGCCCTGAGGGATCCACCGGTTGCGCGGACAAGATCAATCCATCTGATCGGCCCACCATTATTTCAAACTCGTAAGGTACGCGATCAAATCGCGGAACTCCGCGGGCGTGAATGCGTCAACGAGTTGTTCCGGCATGACGGATTTGTTCTGCGGATGGCGCTCCTCAATGTCGGTAGCATTGAGTTCGACAATCGACCCATCGGGCGTCCCAATACGAATGTGGCCTTCCCGATCCTCGGCGACAATGACTCCAACGACGACGCGTCCTTCTCGCGTCGCAAATGTCCAACTCGCGAATTGCGGAGCGATTTCCTTGCTCGGCCGTGCGACCGACTCGGCCAGCTTTCTGCGGTTGGAGCTGCGGGCGATTAGGGAAAGGTCTGGGCCGATCTTGCCGCCGCGCCCGTTGACTGTGTGGCAGCGGTAGCAGCCCCCGGAGTTGGGATGCTCGAACAATCGAATTCCCGCTTCCGCGTCTCCGCCGGTCGCCGAGAGGCGAATCCAGTCCTCCGCCGTCGTGGGTCGCGGCGTGGTCAACGCGTTCAGTGTTGTCGGCACCGCGAGACCCGACATCCGAAACGCTAGTGCCAATTGATCAGCTAGGTCTCGGGAAGCATGCCTGACGGCATCTTCGCCGATCAAGTCGGTCACGTCGGCGAAAACTTCGGGATTGCGGAGCGACCGCCGCAGCGCCCGCAGCGCGGCGACTTGAAGATCGGGGTTCGAACCTGCCAGCAATCGCCGCAACACACTCAACGTCGAAGCGTCCTGTCCGTCCCGTTGCAGGACACTGGCGAGCCCGGCAATCGCCTCCAGGCGCACGCGGGTCGCCGTATGCTGGTCGGCAGCGAGAAGTCGAAGCATTGAGGATGCTTCGGGAAATGCCGTTTCGCGCAGCGTGCGAGTGGCTTCAAGGGAAAGGGCGGGCATCGGGGCCGCAATCAGCCGCTGCAAGAATTTGAAATCGAGCCCCTTCTGTCCGGGAGGAACCATGCGCAGGGCCATTGCTCGCACGGAATCGGCCACCCGCTCGTCTCGCGCCAACCGCAACGCATAATCCGCGCCGGACAACTCATCCTTGGAAGTGTGCTTCACACCGTCGAGCATTTCCAGCGACGCCAGCGCAGCCGCAAATAGATCCGACGTCGTCTGCGGATCGGAAAGTTGCCGCTCAATCTGTGTGCGGAATTGAGAGAGCCTCTCTTCGCCCACCCACTGGATCGCCGTTCGGCGCACGCCGAAGTCAGGATCGTTAAGTGCGATCGTGAGAATCGGATCGGCCGATTTGTCATCGTCGGATTGCCGTGCGGCCAACAGCAACGCCAGCCGAACGCGTGCCAATTTCGTTCGATTCGGTCGCAAGCGGTCGGCAAATTCCGCGGCTTTCCAACGGTTGCAGAGGGCCTGAACGACGGCGGCAAACACGAACCGATCGTCGAGGTTCACTACTTTCTCTAGAAAGGCTGGATCACTCGCGAGGTCCGGGTCGAATCGACCCACCAGGCGCAAAAGCTCGACCGACGGATTGACTGACGAAGGATGCCGCAAGTGTTCCAGGACGGCTTCATTTGTTTCGCGAGTGGCAGACAGATTCAGCTCGGGCCACAGGAGCGGCATTTCCGGGTTTTTTAGATTCGAGTACAAGGGCGACTGTGATTGCAGCCGGTCTGATTGCCGCGAGAGGGCCCACCGCGCCTCGAGTCGAGAGCGGGGAGCCAATTTCTGGTCGAGAGCCATTGCCTCCAGAAGGGGACGGTCCATTTCGGCCAAGTTGCGGGCCGCCAACCGACGAACGTCCATCCGAGGAGATTTCAGTTTCTCCGCTAGTCGATCCACCGTCACATTCGGGACCAGCACCATCTCGTCCGTCGTATTTTGGCGACTGATCTCTTTTGGTCCGATTCGCCAGATTCGTCCGTGACCATGAACTTTGTAGTCCTGCAAAACCCAGTCGGTCGCGAACAGGCTACCGTCCGGCGCCAGAGCAAGACCCACGGGCCGAAAGTTCTCGCCGCCGACAACAATTGGCTCCGCCTTTGAAGTGAACGAAGTTCCCTGCGGAATGACCCGGAAACGGTCGATGCGATGATCCCCCCACGAAGTCGCAAGCAGGCTGCCCCGATATTCCGAGGGAAGCGCGTCCGCCTCATAGGCGACGATTCCGGACGGGGCCTCGCCAGTCCCCGAGACCATGGGAAGCGTTCCCGGCAGCTCTCCGTCCCAGGCGGTAAATGGGTGTATGCCCCGCCGGCCGTTGCGGAAGCGATAGCCGTAATCTCCGCCGGGGATAATGTGCAGCAGCCGGCAGGGGGGCCGGTCATCCGGGTCATTGTCGACGGTAAACATCCGGCCAAAACCATCGACGCACGAGGCGTGCGGGTTCCAGAAACCGGTCGCCCAACGGGTGAGGTCGGTCCCATCGGGCCGGCAGCGAAAGATGCCGCCCCCTTCGCCTCCGCCGGAAAGAGTCCGCCCATCGGATCCGATCAGACGATATGCTGCGCCAAGGTTCTCACCTAGCCCGATATACAAAAACCCGAGGCCGTCGAAAGCGAAGCCCGCCAGCCCGTTGTGCGGATAAGCGCCCGCCGTTTCGAGCCGCAGGATGATCTTTCGATGATCGGCCTTTCCATCGCCATCGTCGTCAGTGAGGCGGAAGACTTCCCTCCGCGTGGCGACGTAGACGCCGTCGTCGAACCGTACGGCCAGACTCATCGCGTGCACAAAGCCGTCGGCAAACGTCTCGATGCGGTCGGCTCTGCCGTCACGATTGTCGTCGTAAAAGACTAAGACTCGATCGCTCGAGTGCCCTTTGTAATCGGACGGTCGAAAGTGCGTATTGCTTTCAATGGCCCAGACACGGCCGAGATGGTCGACGTCGAGATCCGTGGGCGTGACAATCTGCGGCGATTCGGCAAAGAGGCGGATCTCGATCCGCGGATCGAGCGATCTTGGCGGCACGTCAGCGGCCGCCACCGTGCTTCCGAGCGCCAGGAGAATGGCAACCGCGACAATTCGACGCATCGAGTGGTAGTGGCTCGTGGTCACTTTCAGAGTTTGATTAATCCCTCGTTATTGGCCACGAGTTTTTAGCGGCAGCCTATTAAGGTTTCTTGCCGTCACGAGCCACGGTCGATGCGTTCGGCCGGACAGTTGAAGGCTCAACATTGGACGCCGATGATCCGGCCGGCATGGGAAACGGCACCAATTTGGCCTGATAAACCTCTCGCGAACGGTCGTTTTGAACGAAAGCGACGAGTCTCAGATGGGACAAGTCCAGAGGCTTCGAGGAAAACTTGCTTTTGTGCTTTTCCTCATCCGCGCTGAGTTGGTCGTTGAGTTGCTCCTTGACGGCTTTCAAATCGATTGTTCCCTGGTAGTGGAGCTTGCCGTCCTTCAGCTCGACGCCTTGCGATCCGCCGGGCATCGCGCGAACGACCATTTCGTGCTCCCGAATTCCGTTGGATCCTCGCATGAAGACCCGCTCTTCGGCCAATGCCAGCCGCAAGTGGATCGGCTCGTTCTGCGCGAACGAGCCCTCGGCGTCTGCTGTCACCGCGACGACGCTGCCCTTGGGCTGGGCCGCCAACTGAATATGGACCGACGTCTTTCGCGCCAGAAAATGATCGATTGCCCCCCGAACCGACATGGGCATCGAGCCCAGGTGCACTGGCATGTGATCACCCATCGCAATTACTTCGGCGTCAGAGTCGAACACGGCGCAGGAGTAATCGCGGCGTTCTTTGATGTTGGGAGAAAATGCAGTCCGGCGCAGGGCTGCGCCCATTTCTTCCGCGATAGAGTGATAGATGTTCTTGAATATTTCCAGCTCGACGGGATCACGTCTGGTTGTGGCGGAACGCATGACGAAATAGAAAGACGGCTGCAAGTGTACGACACCTCGACAACGAGGTCGCTCAGATGAGAACCTCATCAGCGAAGAATTCTATTGACAATGAAAGTAATAGTCCTCAATATCTTGGGGTAG